>JAAYJP010000098.1 GCA_012522875.1 Clostridiales bacterium
GTTCTCATCAAACAGGATGGGGGCAAAGCCCCGTTCCCTGAGCGTCAGGGCTGCCTGGATGCCTGCAGGCCCCCCACCGACGACCACTACCTTGCGACCTTTGCCGTTTATGAGCGGCTGCTCGTATTCCCGCTCATGTCCCGTCAGGGGATTGACGGCGCAGTTAATGCGCTTGAGACTGCAGATTTCGCCAAAACAACTCAGGCATCCAATGCAGGGGCGTATCTCGTCTTCACGTCCTGAAAATGCTTTGCGTACCCAATCCGGGTCTGCCAGCAACGCCCGGCCAAGTCCCGCCAGATCGCAGACACCTTCTGCAAGCAGTTGCTCGGCAGCTTCCGGTTCTTTGATATTACATACAGAAAGCACTGGAATGGAGAGGGTCTGCTTTACACCATGGGCAAGGTGCTTTTTCCAGCCCTGGGGATAGGTGCCCGGCTCGATGCATCCCTCGGTGTAGCAGCTAACATTGATCATGTCGGCACCGGCTTTTTCGAGCGCCAGAGCGATGCGGCTGGCTTCCTTCTGGTCTATGCCGCCTGGCAGCGCTTCCTGGGCGTTGATGCGCACTGAAACCGGGAAGTGCAGGCCGCAGGTTTCGCGAATTCCCTTTAGGATTTCCAGAATGAAGCGCATGCGGTTATCAAAGTTTCCGCCATACTCATCCTCGCGGAAGTTCATGGCAGGGGACAGGAACTGGTTGATGAGGTAGCCATGGGCCCCGTGGAGTTCCACGCCATCCATTCCAGCCATTTGGGCGATGTGGGCAGCATTGACGAAACGGGCGACCATATCCCGGCATTCAGCAAGCGAAAGTGCGCGGGGCGTTTCACCGCCCATGGGGCTGGCAACCGCGGAGGGCGCCACAGGCTGAGTACCGGTTACCCAGGAGGAGGCTGCCCGGCCCGGATGCTGAAGTTGGATGAACAAACGCGTATTCCAGCGATGGACCGTATTGGCCAGACGCTGGAGTTCGAGAATATCTCCCGGGCGGTAGGCTGCCATCTGGCAGGGATCGCTGATGCCTGCGCCGCCCTCAATGCGTGTGACCTCGGTGATGATCAGCCCCACACCACCCCTGGCTCTGGCTTCATAGAACTTGATCAGGTCATCTGTAACGCCCCCCTCAGGTTTGCCCAGATTGACACCCATGGCGGTCATCGCCAGGCGATTTGGCAATGTCAGTTTTCCAATTTTCAAAGGGCTTTTCAAGCGCTCATACATGGGGCTCCACCTCCAAATTCAACAGTTTGGTTTCAGCAAGCGACAGTTGCCGGTAACGGTGGACGGCCAGCGCTTCCACCAGTCGGCTTAAGAGCTTCACGAAGGCGGTCCGAATGACAAAGAATTGAAAGAAGTTGAGCGTCTCAAAGCCAAAGAACCCCATGACGGCCCAAAAACATATTGAGGAGAGCACCATAACAGGCAGAAGCAAGATGCCCGCGAGCCCCCATGGATTGGCAGGCAGCGCGGACAAAAGGCGGCTGGGCTTGCCTGCAGGAGGGAGGCCTCCGGCCAGGGCCATCTGATGAACAGCGGCCAGCGTGGGCCGGACCATCAGCAGGCTGACGATGATGCCAAGGACAATGCCGGTGATGAGCATACCGCCTCTGGATACGCCCATCAGCATCACCAGATCCCCCTGGATGACAGTGCCGCCAAGTAACAGGCCCAACAGCATGTTCATCCCAAAGTCGGTGGTGACACTCGCATAGAGCCGGGAAAACATATCCCGCCGCGGCAGGGGGTTGATGACGCTTTGCTGTCCCTTTTGGGGTGGGTCAGCGGGCCGTGCCAGGTCAGGCTGAATGTAGCGAAATATGCCAAATTCAATCATTTTGGCCGCAAGCAGGGTGGAATAGCCGATCTTCCAGACGAGAAAGCGGGGGAAGGTGTATCCTGTTTCCGGATAGAAGCTCAGCAGTGCCCAGGTGACCAGCACCATCAGCGCAGCCCCGGCTGCGCCCGTTAGGACCGCCAGGGGGAAGTAGCCTCCGGGCAATTTCTGCATGAAGGGGCTCAGCGGCACCCTGGCAGGCAGGACGCCTCCGGCGCGGCGTGAGCTTACGGCCCACCGGGTATAAGCCAGGCTTACAAAAGACGTTACGCCGCCACAGATGGCGGCGTCTATCAGGAAGTCATCAACCGTAAGCGTCCGGCCGTACTGGAAGATGAATGCCAGGGGCAGGTTGATGGCGCAGACAACCAGCGCCATGGGCAGGTTGTTCAGGTAGGGCAGTTCAGCCCGGCTCTGGCTCATGCTGTTTTTCATCGCTGTTTGCTCCTTCGGTGTTGGCACAGCGCACTGGGATAATTGGATAATAATCAGTGCAAGCGCTTGGGTGTTAGGCCAAATAAGAAGCAAAACGGCTAAACTTTCAGAACAGGTCTTTCAGTTCATGGCGGCAGGTGATGCCAAGCTTGTCATAGACGCAGGACAGGTCTCTCTTCACTGTCGGCAGGGAAACAAACATCTTTTGTGCAATCTGAAGGTTTGTTAACCCATCCGCAGCGTACAGCGCCACCTGGTACTCCCTTCGGGTAAGAATCTCCGGAATGCTGTAGACGGCGAACTCATTGTGCGCCTTGAGCCATTGGGGGAAAATCGCCTTCCAGCGGCTGATGACCAGGTCATATTGATCTGGGAACGCCTCCAAAAGGCAACGTTCTGTCAGGCCTTGCATGGTGGTGAGGGTCTCCACGAAAGGCCCGATAAAGCGATCCGGAAGCGCCAGACGCATGATTGTCATCATGCGGTCGCGGGCCTGGGTGTGATTATCCTGTTTGAGATGCCCGAGTGCGGCGTACAGATAGACATATATATCGCTGAGTGAATAATACCCCGGTTCGTGCATGGAAATCCTGGCTTCTGCCGCCGCCAGCATTACCCGGTAATCCTTGATGATCTGGAGGTATCTGATATAGGTATACCAGGCCAAATCCCGCAGGGAAGGCGGAAGGGCGGACAGGTCTCCCTTCTTCATCCAATCCGGGGTGTTGCGGATGATGGCAAGGCTCGCATTGATATTGGCCTGGAAGCATTCCAGGATCCTGCACGTATAAGGCGTTCCTGATTCGATGGGCAGCGTCGAATCAAAGATGGGGCGGGTGTTGCGGTAGCGCACAAAATCGCCCTGGCAAATGGCGGCATAAAGGGTAAAGAGCTTACCGGATAAATAGACATCATCACAGGGTACAAGCCGGTCAAAGGAATGGACGGCCTCCTCGTACTCACAGCGGTAATAGGCAAAAAGACCCCGGGCCAGCCAGAAGCCTGCTTCCCGTGGGAGCGATTGGAGGTAACGGTCTGCCTGGCCGCTGGGAAATGTCAGGTAGTCACCATAAGATATCTGGTCCCTTGCCGACTCATTCCCA
>JAAYJP010000099.1 GCA_012522875.1 Clostridiales bacterium
ATGCGCCGCTCCCCCAGGTCCACGAAGGTAACCACGGTGATGATAACCAGCGCCGTCACAATCAGGATGAGGAAGCCGCTCACGGTGCCGCCGTACTGGGTGATACCCAGGACATCGGTAAAAGCGGTGAGGATGCCGGAGAAGAGGTTGGAGATAATGCCGGCGAAAATCAGGAGTGAAATGCCGTTGCCAATGCCCTTCTGGGTGACGCGTTCGCCAATCCACATAGCAAAGGCGGTACCGGATGCCATGACAACACCAATTGACAGAAGGCCAAAGGTTCCGTCATAGCCGGGCTGGAGCACGCGCTCGCCACCGGTGGTGGTGCCGTTGTTGAGCGCCGCGATAATACCGATGGCCTGGATGGCGGCCAGCACCACGGTGGAGTAACGGGTGATTTTGTTGAGCTTTTCCTTGCCCTCTTCACCGCCCTCTTTCTGCAGCCGCTCCAGGGCCGGAATGGCCACGGTAAGCAGCTGGATGATGATCGAAGCGTTGATGTAGGGCGTGATACCCATGGCCATCACGGTCATCTGGCTGAAGGCATTGCCGGTCATCATGTTGACCAGGCCCAGCATGTCATAGGCGCCGGCCACTTCCTGGACGACGCTGGCATTGATGCCAGGCACGGGAACCACGCTGACCAGCCGGTAGATCAGCAGCATCATGAAGGTGTAGAGGATCTTTTTCCTAAGCTCCGGTACCTTCCAGGCGTTGCGCAGCGTATCCCACATCTCAGACCACCTCGGCCTTTCCGCCTGCCTTCTCGATTTTCTCCCTGGCAGAGGCGGTAAAGCGGTTTGCCTGAACTGTCAAGGCCTTGGTGAGGTCGCCGTTGCCGAGGATTTTGACTCCCGCCAGCGTCTTTTTCACGAGCCCGGCATCCTTGAGCATATCCACGGTCACCGTGGCGCCCGCATCAAACTGTTCCAGGCTCTCCAGCTTCACGGTGGCATATTCCTTCCGGAAGATGTTGGTGAAGCCACTCTTGGGCACCCGGCGGGTAAGGGGCATCTGGCCGCCTTCAAAGCCGGGGGCCTTGCCGCCGCCAGAGCGTGCCTTTGCTCCCTTATGGCCCTTGCCGGAGGTCTTTCCCAGCCCGCTGCCGGTACCGCGGCCAAGGCGTTTGGGCGCTTTGGTTGAACCGGGGGCCGGTTTCAAATCATGTAATTTCATGAGGACGTCCTCCTATCACTTCACTCTTCGATTTCTTCCACCTTGACCATGTGCCGGACCCTGAAGATCTGGCCGCGGACGCAGGGGTTGTCCTCTTTTTCCACCGTCTGGCCGATCTTGCGCAAACCCAGCGCCTCAACGGTGCGGATATGCTTCTCCAGCCTTGCAATGGGGGATTTTGTCAGTGTAATCTGCAGTTTCATCGCGGCCTCCTTAGCCCAGGATCTCTTCCACGGTCTTGCCGCGGAGTTTGGCCACCTGCTCGGGCGAGCGCAGCAGCTTGAGCCCCTCAATGGTGGCTTTCACGGTGTTGATGGGGTTGTTGGTGCCATAGGACTTCGTGCGGATGTCCTTGATACCGGCCAGCTCCAGCACCGCGCGGGCAGCGCCGCCGGCGATAACGCCGGTGCCTTCAGGCGCCGGGAGGATAACCACCTTGCCGGTGCCATAATAGCCCGTGGTGGCATGGGGCACGGTGGTGCCCGAAAGGGGAATGGTGATCAGGCGCTTCTTGGCGGACTCGTTTGCCTTGCGGATGGCCTCGGGGATCTCCGCGGCCTTGCCCATGCCGGCGCCGACGCGGCCTGCGCCATCGCCCACCACGACCAGCGCCGTGAAACGGAAGTTCCGGCCGCCTTTAACGGTCTTGACGACACGGTTGATGCTGACCAGCTTCTCCTTGAATTCGCTCTGCTCCTCGCGGTCCCGGCGGTCCCTGTCTCTGTCTCTGCGTTGCATCAAAAGCTTCCTCCCTTAGAATTTGAGCCCGGCTTCGCGGGCGCCGTCCGCCAGGGAAGCCACACGCCCGGTATAGACATAACCGCTGCGGTCAAACACCACCCGGTCGATGCCAGCCTTGAGCGCCCGCTCCCCCACCAGCTTGCCGACGGCCTTGGAGGCGCCGGTTTTGTTCATATCACTCAGTTGTTCCCGGAGCGCGGGGTCCATGCTGGACGCCTGCGCCAGGGTGATGCCCTTGGTATCATCGATGATCTGGGCATAAATCGCGGAATTGCTGCGGTACACGCACAGGCGCGGCATCTCGGGTGTGCCGCTTACCTTCTTGCGGACGCGTGCGTGGCGGATCTGACGGACTTCATTGCGGTCGCGCTTTTTGAACATATGCGTTCACTCCCTTCTTACTTGCTGCCGGTCTTGCCTTCCTTGCGGCGGATGCGTTCGTTGTCGTACTTGATGCCTTTGCCCAGGTAGGGCTCCGGCGGCCTGGTGGCACGGATATCAGCGGCCAGGGCGCCCACCACCTGCTTGTCGATGCCCTTGACCACAATCGTGGTGGCGTTGGGCGTCTCAAAGCCGGTGTCCTCGGGGGCTTCAAAGGTGATGGGGTGGGAGTAGCCCACAAACAGCGTCAGCTTGCTGCCTTCCACCTGGGCGCGGTAACCGGTGCCCACCAGCAGAAGCGTTTTGGAAAAGCCATCCGTGACGCCCACCACCATGTTGTGAACCAGCGACCGGTAAAGGCCATGGAGGGCCTTGTGCGGTTTGGAATCACTGGGGCGGCTGAGGGTCAGGACGCCCCCTTCCTGTTTAAGGGTGATATCCGGGTTGACCTGTTGGGACAGCGTGCCTTTGGGGCCTTTGACGATAACCTGGTTCTTGTCATCCACGGTCACTGTCACGCCCCCGGGCACGGTAATCGGAAGTTTTCCGATACGAGACATGTTTCTACCTCCAATGCGTGATCAGTTTACCAGATGTAGGCGAGCACTTCGCCGCCCAGCTTATCCTGGCGCGCTTTTTTATCAGTCATCAGGCCTTTTGAGGTGGAGATAATGGCCACCCCCAGGCCGCCTAAAACCTTGGGCAGGTCTTCGCAGCGGGCATAGACCCTGAGCCCCGGCTTGGAGATGCGCTTGAGGCCGGCGATGACGGCCTGCTGCTTGTCATTGACGTACTTGAGCGTGAGCTTGATTTCGCCCTGAACGCCGTCGTCAATCCTCTCGTAATTCTTAATGTAACCCTCGTCCAGCAAAATTTTGGCGATGGCCTTTTTTGCGTTGCTGGCGGGTATTGTTACCGTGTCATGCTTGGCGATCTGCGCGTTGCGGATGCGGGTCAGCATATCGGCAATGGGATCATTCACGACCATGGGGGAACCTCCTTTGCGTTCTTTCGCTTACCAGCTCGCCTTGCGGACGCCGGGAATCTGGCCTTTGTAGGCCAGCTCTCTAAAGCAGATGCGGCAGACGCCGTAACGCCTGAGAACTGAATGGGGACGGCCGCAGATGCGGCAGCGCGTGTACGCGCGGGTTGAAAACTTTGCGGGGCGGGCTTGTCTGATGCGCATGCTGGTCTTTGCCATATTGTTTCTTCCTCCCTTACTGCGCGAACGGCATGCCCAGCAGACCCAGAAGCTCTTTGGCCTCCTCGTCGCTATGGGCAGTGGTCACGAAAATCATCTCCATGCCGCGGATCTGTTCCACTTTGTCGTAATTGATTTCAGGGAAGATCAGCTGCTCCCTGACACCCAGGGCGTAGTTGCCCCGGCCGTCAAACGCTTTGGGGGACACGCCCCGGAAGTCGCGCACGCGGGGGAGAGCGATGGAGACCAGCTTGTCAAAAAACTCCTCCATCCGGGTCCCTCTCAGGGTGACCTTGGCGCCTACGTTCATGCCCTCGCGGAGCTTGAAGTTGGCGATTGATTTCTTGGCTTTCGTTACCAGGGGCTTCTGGCCGGCTATCTGGGTGAGTTCGTCCACCGCATTCTCCAGCGCCTTGGTATTGTCCTTGCAGTCACCCAGGCCCATGTTGATGACGATCTTCTCAAGCTTGGGGACCTGCATGGGGTTTTTGTAGCCGAACTTCTGCTGTAAGGCAGGGACGACTTCGGCCTGGTACTTTCCTTTCAGGCGGGTTGCCATGTTGCCGTTCCTCCTTTATCAGTCGATCTGTTCGCCGCACTTTTTGCAGGTGCGGATTTTCTTGCCGTCATCCAGAACCTTGCGGCCCGCGCGGGAGGGCTTCCCGCACTTCTGGCAGACCAGCATGACGTTGGACGCGTCGATGGGGGCTTCCTTGTGGATCAGCCCACCGGGCTGCCCCTGGGCACGGGATTTCTGATGCTTGGTGACCATGGCCACTCCCTCAACGGTGACGCGGCCGGATTTGGGGTTGACCGCCAGGACTTTGCCTTTTTGGCCTTTGTCCTTGCCGGCGATGACGATGACCTCGTCCTTGGACTTTACGTGTACTTTCATGACCGCCGCCTCCTCAGAGCACTTCAGGCGCGAGGGAGACGATCTTCATGTAGTCTTTCTCACGCAGTTCGCGCGCCACCGGCCCAAAGATGCGGGTGCCGCGGGGTTGTTTCTGGTCGTTGATGATGACGGCAGCGTTGTCGTCAAAGCGGATATAGGTGCCATCGGGCCTGCGGTTCTGCTTGACCACGCGGACGATGACGGCCCTGACCACTTCTCCTTTTTTGACCTGGCCGCCGGGGGCTGCGGACTTCACGCTGGCGACGATGATATCGCCTACGGAGCCCGAGCGGCGGAATGAGCCGCCCAGCACCCTGATGCACATGATTTCCTTGGCGCCGGAGTTGTCGGCCACCTTAAGCCGTGTTTGCGGCTGGATCATAAGGGGTTCCTCCTTTTATGCCGGTATCCATAGGGCCTGGCCCCATGGGACTGGCTTACTTCGCTTTCTCGATGATTTCCACAAGGCGCCACCGCTTGTTCTTTGACAGCGGCCGGGTTTCCATCACCCGGACGGTGTCGCCGATACCGCAGGCGTTCGCCTCGTCATGCACCATGAGTTTGCTGTGACGCTTGATGTACTTGCCGTACAGGGGGTGGCGGTAGCGGCTGGTGATGGTGATGACGCAGGACTTGTCCATCTTGTCGCTGGTAACCATGCCCACCCGGGTCTTGCGGTTGCTGGTTCTTGCTTGTTCTGACATGGGTCTTGCCTCCTTTCGCGGTTATCCGGCCTTGTCAGCCTTTTTGCTGGCCTGGGTCTGGGCAGTCAGCGCGCGGGCGATATCCCGCTTGACCGCCTGGATCTGCATCGTGTTCTCCAGTTGGCCGGTTGCCAGCTGGAAGCGAAGGTTGAACAGCTCGGTCTTCAGCTCATTGATTTTGGCCGTCAGCTCTTCGGGCTTCATGGCTAAGTATTCGCTCACCTTCATCAGATGTCACCACCATTCATTTGTTCCAGCTGCCCTTTGGAATAGATCTTGCACTTCACGGGCAGCTTGTTGGCGGCCAGGCGCAGGGCCTCCCTGGCGACTGATTCCTCAATCCCGGCAACTTCGAACAGCACCCGGCCCGGCTTCACCACGGCCACCCAGTACTCGGGGGAACCTTTGCCGGAACCCATGCGGGTTTCCGCGGGTTTTTCCGTCACGGGCTTATCCGGGAAAATCTTGATCCACACCTGCCCGCCGCGCTTGGTGTAGCGGGTGAGCGCGATACGGGCGGCCTCGATCTGCTGGCTGGTAATCCAGCTGGGGTCCATGGCCACCAGGCCGTAATCGCCATAGGCGATGACGTTTCCACGCATGGCCTTGCCCTTCATCCGGCCGCGGAAGACTTTGCGGCGCTTGACGCGTTTTGGCATTAACATGGCTTACTTGCCTCCTTCGACACGGGCTCCCGGGCGCTTCTTGGCCTGGGGCAGCACCTGTCCCTTGTAAATCCACACTTTCACGCCCAGGCGGCCGTAGGTGGTTTTGGCTTCGGCGAAGCCATAATCGATGTTTGCCCTGAGGGTCTGCAAGGGGATGGAGCCCTCATGGTAGTGCTCTGTGCGGGCGATGTCCGCCCCGCCCAGGCGGCCGGACACCGCGGCTTTCATGCCCTTGGCGCCCGCGCGCATGGTGCGCTGGATGGACTGCTTGAGCGCCCGCCTGAAGGAAATGCGCTTCTCCAGCTGCTGGGCGATATTTTCCGCCACCAACTGGGCGTCCGTGTCCGGGTTCTTCACCTCGATGACATTGATGTTCACCGGGTGCCCCAGTTCCTTCTCCACAAAGGCTTTGAGCTCCTCAATGCCCTTGCCGCCGCGGCCAATCACCATGCCGGGCTTGCCGGTGAACAGGTCGATGGTCATCCGGGCGGCGCTGCGGGAGATGTCGATACGGCTGACGCCGGTGTTATAGTAGCGTTCCTTGAGCAACTTGCGGATATTGTGGTCCTCGATGAGGTTGTCCGCAAAGCTCTTCTTATCGGCGTACCAGCGCGTGCTCCAATCAAAGATCACACCGACCCGTGCGCCGTGGGGATTGACTTTCTGACCCATGCTTTTTGACTCCCTCCCTTATCGTTGGTCCAGTACCACGCTGAAATGGCTTGTGCGCTTCAAGATGGTGGAAGCGCTGCCCCTGGCACGGGGCCGGAAGCGTTTGAGCGTGGGGCCGGGATTGGCATAAATCTCAGCGACATAGAGGGAACCGGGGTCCATTTCCAGGTTGTTGACGGCGTTGGCCTGGGCACTGCTGATCAGCTTGTGCAGCACCGGGGCCGCCGCGTTGGGGGTAAAGGCCAGGATGGCCAGGGCTTCGCTGACATCCTTGCCCCTGACCAGGTCAACCACCAGCTTGGCCTTGCGCGAGGAGACGCGTATGTGCCTGGCATGGGCATGGGGGCGTTTTTCCCGCGTCTCATCATGACGCTGGCCCTTGGTGCGGGTGTTTGTTGCCATGTTTCTGCTTCTCCTTTCGCTTACCGGCGCTCGGTTTTCTTCTCTCCCGCGTGGCCGCGGAAGGTGCGGGTGGGGGCAAACTCGCCCAGCTTGTGGCCCACCATGTCCTCAGTGACATAGACGGGCACGTGCTTGCGGCCGTCGTGCACCGCCACGGTATGGCCCACAAACTCGGGGAAAATGGTACTGGCACGGGACCAGGTTTTCAAAACGGACTTTTTGCCCGATTTGTTCATCTCTTCAACGCGCTTGAGGAGCTTTTCGTCGATAAAAGGTCCTTTTTTCAGTGAGCGGCTCATGCTGTGGGGCGTCCTCCTTTCATCATCTGGGGCTTACTTCTGGTTGATACGCTTGACGATCAGCCGGTTGGAATACTTCTTGTGCTTGCGGGTCTTCAGGCCCAGCGCCGGTTTGCCCCAGGGGGTGACAGGGGCGGGCATGCCGATGGGCGATTTGCCCTCGCCGCCGCCATGGGGGTGGTCCACCGGGTTCATGACCACGCCGCGCACGGTGGGGCGGATGCCCATGTGGCGTTTGCGGCCGGCCTTGCCGATGCGGATGTTCTCGTGGTCGGTGTTGCCCACCGTGCCGATGGTGGCCCTGGCGTTCATGGGCAGTTTACGGATCTCGCCTGAGGGCAGGCGCACCTGGGCGTAGCTGCCTTCCTTGGCCATCAGCTGGGCGTAGACGCCCGCTGAGCGGACCAGCTGCCCGCCGGCGCCGGCGCGCAGCTCCAGGTTGTGGATGAGCGTACCGGTAGGGATGCTGGAAAGCGGCAGCGAGTTGCCGGGCTTGATGTCAGCGCTTTCGCTCGCCACCACCATGTCCCCCACATTCAGGCCCACCGGGGCCAGGATATAGCGCTTTTCCCCATCCAGGTAATGGAGCAGGGCAATGAAGGCGGAACGGTTCGGGTCGTACTCGATGGCAGCCACTTTGGCCGGCACCTGGAGCTTGTCCCGCTTGAAATCGATCAGGCGGTACTTGACCTTGTTTCCGCCGCCCTGGTGGCGTACGGTGATCCTGCCGTGATGGTTGCGCCCGGCGTGCTTCTTCTTGTTGTGAACCAGCGCCTTTTCAGGTTTTGTCTTGGTAATTTCCGAAAACGCGTTCACCGACATGAAGCGGCGCGCGGGGGAAGTCGGCTTGTACAGTCGGATGGCCATTCTATCTCGCTCCTCCCTTAGACCATGCCTTCGAAGAACTCAATGGGCTTGGAGCTCTCCGCCAGCGTGACATAAGCTTTCTTGGTTTCGGGCGTGCGGCCTTCGGTACGGCCCTGGCGCTTCATCTTGCCCATGGTGCGCAGGGTGTTCACCTTCTCCACCTTGATGCCCTTGAAAACGGCCTCCAGGGCGCGTTTGATCTCAATCTTGTTGGCGTTCTTGTCCACCTCAAACACATAGCGCTTGTCGGCGATGCCGTCATAACCCTTCTCGGTCAGCACCGGGCGGCGGATAATATCATGGGGGTTTTTCATGACGCGTAAACCTCCTCTATGGCGCGGGCGGCGTCCTGGGTCAGCAGCAGCTTGTCCGCGCGCAGGACATCATAGACATTGATGCTGCCCACATTGGTTCCGCTGAGCCGCTTGATGTTCCGGGAGGCCCGGAGCACCAGGTCGTCCCGGCCGGGAAGCACCATCAGGCAGCTCTTCTCCACCCCCAGGTCGCTGAGCATTTTTGCGATATGGCGGGTCTTGGCTTCCTGGAGTGAAAGCTGGTCCAGCACGATGACATCACCGGCCGCAACTTTGGCGGAAAGGGCGGACTTCATGGCCAGCCTGCGCACCTTTTTAGGCACCTTCACCACATAATCCCGGGGCTGCGGGGCAAACACCACGCCGCCGTGGCGGAACTGGGGCGCGCGGTTGCCGTGGTGGCGTGCCCGGCCGGTGCCTTTCTGGCGGTAAATCTTGCGGCCGCCGCCCCGCACCATGCCGCGGGACAGCGCGCTCTGGGTGCCCTGGCGGCGGTTGGCCAGGATGGAACGCACCACCAGGTGCATCGCGGCCACATTGGGGGTGATGGCGAAGATGCCTTCGCTCAGCGTCATCTCCCCGGCCGGTTTGCCCTGCATATTGACAACTGGAATGGTAGGCATTGTGTTCCTCCTTAGGCCTTGCAGGCGTCGCGCACCATCAGCAGGCCCTTTTTGGGCCCGGGGACAGCGCCTTTGATCAGCAGCAGGTTGCGCTCGGGGTCCACGGCGATGATTTCCAGGTTTTGAACCGTCACCCGCTCCACGCCGTACTGGCCGGACATATGCTTGTTTTTGAACACACGGGAAGGATCGGAGTTGGCGCCCATGGAGCCCACACCGCGATGGTACTTGGAGCCGTGGGCCATGGGGCCGCGGCTCTGGTTCCAGCGATAGATGACGCCGGTGAAGCCGTGGCCCTTGCTGGTGCCGGTCACATCCACCAGGTCGCCGGGCGCAAACTGGGCGCAGGAAAGGGTCTGCCCCACTTCATAGGGCTGGATGTCATCCAGGCGGAACTCCCTGAGATGCCGGGCGGGGGCTACGCCCGCCTTATTGAAGTGGCCGGCCTCGGGCTTGGTCACCAGCTTCTTCACCCGGTGCTCAGGCACCTGGTCAAAGCAGAGCTGGAGGGCGTCGTAGCCGTCCTTCTCCTGGGTTTTCTTCTGCACCACCGTGCAAGGGCCTGCCTGGACCACCGTCACCGGCACCAGGCGGCCATCCGGCAAAAACTGCTGGGTCATGCCCAGTTTCTTGCCCAAGATTGCTTTCTTCATCGTGCTTGCCTCCTGCCTTAGAGTTTGATTTCGATCTCGACGCCGGCGGGAAGATCAAGCTTCATCATGGCGTCCACCGTGCGGGAAGTGGGGTTGTGGATATCAATGAGGCGTTTGTGCGTCCTGCGCTCGAACTGCTCGCGGCTGTCCTTGTACTTGTGGGGGGCGCGCAGGATGGTGATGATTTCTTTTTCGGTCGGCAGCGGCACAGGGCCCGAAATGCGGGCGCCGGTGCGCTTGGCAGTGTCCACGATGCGCTCGGCCGACTGGTCGATGAGGTGATGCTCGTACGCCTTCAACTTGATGCGGATCTTCTGGCTGGCCATTAGATTTCCTCCTTTTACTCGCGTTCTCATGCGCGGAAGCCTTCCCGCGCGCCGGGGCGCTTGTCTCCCGGACTGTGAGCCCGTCGCCCGATTGCCGGACCTGGTCTGCGATAATGACCCGCCCAAGGCCGGGGCGGCAACCTATCGCTTCATCCCAAATAAGCAGACAGCTTGGATATTATACGTAACCTGTAAGAATAAAGCAAGCCTTTTTTCACCTTTTTTTGCCAACTTCCTGCAATGCGCAAAAAATATAGGCTGTGATTCCCTGGCTTTTATCACCTTTTGCGGGAAGGCCCCGGTACACGCATCCGGGCGTATCATCTTCGCGGGACTTCAGCGCCTGTTCCCGGACAAACACCCCCGGCCTGGGCCGGGGGTGCCGCTGCCCATGGCGGATCAGTAGGCCCTGGCGAAGTACATCACCTTATCCGCCTTTTTCCCGCAGCACACGCAGGTGCCGCCCAACGGCGCCTGGTCAAAGGGCATGTTGCGGCTGGTGGCGCCGGTCTCTTCCTTAATAAGGTCCTCACAGGCGCGCTCGCCGCACCACATGGCCCGGGCATAGCCCTGCTGCACCTGGGCCGCCAGTTCCTCCCGATTGCGGACATCCCGGGTGCGCTCCACCCGGAAGGCCTCCGCCAGGTCAAACATCCCCTGCTGGACGCTTGCAAGCAGCCCGGATACGCCCTGGGCGATCCCCTCCAGCGGCAGGGTGCCTTTCTCAAAATTGTCCCG
>JAAYJP010000100.1 GCA_012522875.1 Clostridiales bacterium
GCAGCATCCGGCGCGAAATGGGCTGAAACAGGCCTGGCCGCCTCCGCCCTAACGCTTGTTCTTCAGCTTTGCCGCCACCATTTCAGCGGCGCCGTCATACTCCTCCCGGGGAAGGAAAAGCGTCATGAATACAAAGGAAGCGGGGCGGTAGAGGGTGATGCGCCCGGCCCGGGGAGCCGGCTTGTAGCGGGCGGCGTCCTGCCAGACCAGGTATTCCTCATGGGCCAGGAGGAAGGGCAAGCCCTCGCTGTTGTGCTGGAAAGCGCCCTTGTCATAGCGGATGAAACGGCTCCAGCAATTCAGCCGGGTGGGCTTGATCCAGGTGCGTTTGAGGACGCCTTTGGGGTCCAGCATGTATTGCACCGATTCCCGGCCCTGAAATATAAGCATCACAAGCCCCAGCAGGAACAGGCCAAGGCCCAGCGCCAGCGCCGCCGCGGGGATGCCGGTGGAAAGGAAGAAATAGGAAAACGCGTCCAGCCCCCGGGCGATGTATTCGATGACAAGCATCACCAGCACCACCGCCATGGATACCACCAGGGAAACCCTGAAAAGGAAACCGATGCGGTGGCTGTCAGCCACGGCCAGGCGGCTGTCCTCCCACACATAGCGCACTGAGGGGTTGCCCAGGGCGCGCCCGCAGGAGACGCACTGGGGCTGCGGGTTTTGCCGTTGGCATTTGGGGCAGTAATAAACCAGCATGTTCCATCCTTCCGGGGTGTTTTACCGCCCCAGTATATCAGAATGACGGGCCCAGGCAAAGCCGGAGGCCTGCCCAGGTGTGCCCGGAAAGGTTTGCTGGTATAATATGGAGCGTGGTTTATTTCATGGTGGGAGGTGCCGTGATGGTGTGGGCGGTGATTTTGGCGGTGATTGCCCTGTCTGCCCTGGGGATGGGCGTGGGGCTGTACTTTTTTGACTTTGCCCTGAATCCCCACCGCAGGAAGCGCCGGGTGTTCGAGGCGGACCATAATGCCATCCGCGGCCTTGACGAATACGCCAGGCGCCGGGAGAAGGCCCTGGCCTGGTGGGAGGCTGTGCCCCACGGGGAGGCCTGGCTGCAGTCCCGTGACGGCCTGCGGCTGCGCGCCCACATCGCGGAAAACCCCGGGGGCGGGGAGCGCTGGGCTGTCCTTTGCCATGGCTACACCGGCCAGGGAAGCAATATGTTTGGCATGGGCCGCAACTACCATGAGGCGGGCTATAGCCTCCTCCTGCCTGATTTCAGGGGGCATGGGGAGAGCCAGGGGGACTATATCGGCATGGGCTGGCATGACCGGCTGGACCTTCTGGACTGGGTGGATTTTATCCTGAAGCGCCATCCGCAGGCCAAAATCGTGCTGCACGGCATCTCCATGGGCGCCGCCGCGGTGATGATGGCGGCCGGCGAAAAGCTCCCCGGCAATGTCATCGCCATCATCGAGGACTGCGGCTATTCTTCCCTCTGGGAGGAGTTCTCCTACCAGCTCAAGGGCATCTTTGGCTTGCCGCCTTTCCCGGTGATGCACCTGGCGGATCTGGCCTGCCGGGTGAAGGCAGGCTTCTCCTTAAGGGAAGCCAGCGCCGCCCGGCAGCTGAAGAAGGCGCGGGTGCCGGTCCTGTTTATCCACGGGGAGGAGGACAGCTTTGTCCCCTTCCACATGCTTGGAACTCTCTACGCCGCCTGCGCAAGCCCCAAGGAGATGTTTGCGGTGCCGGGCGCCGGCCACGGGGAGGCCGGCCGTGTTGCCGGGGAGGAGTACGGCAGGCGCGTGCTGGGCTTCATCGCCCGCCAGGAGGCCCAGGCCAACTGAGGCGGTCCGGTTGCGCCGGGGGGCGCTGATATGCTATGCTGATTTGGCATTTGGCAAGGAGGAAACGGCTGTTTTGACGGACATGCGCACAGAGACGACCAAGGTCCTGCGGGAGGCGATCCTGAGGGCCTTTTCAGACTTCCCCCTGGAGGGGCTACCGGGGCCGGAGGCCCTGGAAACGCCGCCGGATGCCACGCTGGGGGACTACGCCTTCCCCTGCTTCAGGCTGTCCAAAACCCTCAGGATGGCTCCGCCCGCCATCGCCCAGGCCTTGGCCCAGGCGGTGGACGCGCCGGAAGTCGCCACGGCCCAGGCGGTGGGGGGGTATGTGAATTTCTTCTTCAACCGCCTGAACTTCGCCAGGCTGACGCTGGACAGCATCATGACGGCGGGTGAGCGCTACGGCGGCTGTGCTGACGCGGGAAAGACGGCCGTCCTGGACTATTCCTCCATCAACATCGCCAAGCGTTTTCACATCGGCCACCTGTCAACCACGGTGATCGGCCACAGCCTGAAGCGCATTTACCGCCACCTGGGCTGGAAAACCGTGGGAATCAACCACCTGGGCGACTGGGGCACCCAGTTTGGCAGGATGATCGCCGCCTTCAAGCGCTGGGGAAGCTGGGAGATGGTGGAGGCGGGCGGCGTGGACGCGCTGACGGCCCTTTATGTCCGGTTTCACCAGGAGGCGGAGGAGAACCCCGCCCTTGAGGACGAAGGGCGCGGATGGTTCAGGAAAATCGAGGAAGGAGATCCGGAGGCACTGGAGACTTTCCAGCGCTTCAAGGACCTGACCCTGAAGGATGCCAGCCGGGTGTATGACATCCTGGGCGTCACCTTTGATTCCTACAACGGCGAGGCCTTCTTCAACGACAAGATGGGCCGGGTGATCGACGAACTCCGGGAGAAAAACCTCCTGAGCGAGTCCCAGGGCGCCCTGGTGGTGGACCTGGAGGAATACAGGATGCCCCCCTGCCTGATCGTGAAGTCCGACGGCGCCACGTTGTATGCCACCCGGGACCTGGCCGCCGCCCTGTGGCGCAAGGACAACTACCACTTTGACAAGGCATTGTATGTGGTGGCCTACCAGCAGAACCTGCACTTCCAGCAGGTGTTCAAGGTGCTGGAGCTGATGGGCTACCCGTGGGCAAAGGATGAGATGGAGCACGTGGCCTTTGGCATGGTGAGCTACGAGGGCCAGGCCATGTCCACCCGGCAGGGCAACATCATCTACCTGGATGAGCTGCTCACCCGGGCCAGGGAGAAGGCGCTGGACATCATCCGGGAGAAGAGCCCGGAGCTTGAAGATCCGGAGGATGTAGCATCCCAGGTGGGGGTGGGGGCAGTGGTGTTTACCACCTTGCTGAACAACCGCATCAAGGACATTGACTTCTGGTGGGACCGGGCGCTGAACTTTGACGGGGATACCGGGCCCTACACGCAGTACACCCACGCCCGCTGCGCCTCGGTGCTCAGGCGTGCCAGGCAGAATGGCGCAGAGCCGGATATCGGGGCCCTCACCAACGACGAGGCCCAGGCGGTGCTTCGGGCGCTGGCCCGCTTCCCGGAGGCTGTCCGGGCGGCGCAGAAGGGCAACGAGCCCTCCGAGGTGACCCGGGCGACGCTGGACATCGCCAAGGCCTTCAACAAATACTACTATGAGCAGCGCATCCTGGATGATGACCCCGCCAAAACCCGGGCCAGGCTGGACCTGGTGCGGGCGGTGAAACATGTGATCGCCCTGGGGCTTTACCTGATCGGCGTCAGGGCGCCGGAGGCTATGTAATAAGGCGGCCACGCCAAAAGGAGACAGCATGCGGTTTACCAAGATGCACGGCATCGGCAACGACTATATTTTCGTCAACTGCTTTGAGGAGATGGTGCAGGATCCCTCCCGCCAGGCGCTGTTGATGTCCAGGCCCCACTTTGGCGTGGGGGCGGACGGCCTGGTGCTCATTGAGCCCTCGGAGACGGCTGACTTTGGCATGCGCATCTTCAACGCCGACGGTTCCGAGGCTGAGATGTGCGGCAATGCCTCCCGCTGCATCGGGAAGTATGTCTATGAGCGGGGGATGACCGACAAGACGGAATTGACGCTGGCCACCAAGGGCGGCATCAGGCAGCTGAAGCTCTCCCTGGCAGGGGAGAAGGTGAGCCGGGTCCAGGTGGACATGGGCTCCCCTGAACTCAATCCCCGGCACATCACGGTGGACCTGCCCGGGGAAATAGTCCTGCGCCACCGGCTCTCCCTTTTGGGGCAGAGCTGGCACATCACCTGCGTGAACATGGGGAACCCCCACTGCGTGATCTT
This sequence comes from Clostridiales bacterium, assembly GCA_012522875.1. Taxonomy (GTDB): domain Bacteria; phylum Bacillota; class Clostridia; order Christensenellales; family Aristaeellaceae; genus UBA6115. Next base: position 4,105 of record JAAYJP010000100.1, read on the forward strand.
TGTCAATGATCCGGAGACCATTGACCTGAACACCCTGGGCCCCCTGTTTGAAAACCATCCGCTTTTTCCCCGGCGCACCAATGTGGAGTTTGTCCGGGTGATCAGGCGGGATGTGCTTCAGATGCGGGTATGGGAGCGGGGCGCGGGGGAAACCCTGGCCTGCGGCACAGGGGCCTCGGCGGCGCTGGTGGCGGCCGTACTAAGCGGCCTGAGTGACCGGACAGTCCAGGTGAAGCTCACCGGGGGAACCCTTGAACTAAGCTGGAACGCCGAGAACAACCATGTCTACCAGCAGGGCACTGCCGAGTATGTCTTTGACGGCGAGTGGCTGGCCTGAGGGAAACTGATGTTTGTCAATGAGCATATCGCGGGGATGCCCGCGGGGTATCTTTTTTCTGAAATTGCCCAGCGGGTGAAAGCCTTTTCAGCCAGCCACCCTGGGGAGAAGGTCATCCGCATGGGCATTGGGGATGTGACCCGGCCCCTTTCCCCGTTTGTCTCAGAGGCTTTCGCCCGGGCCGCCCGGGAGATGGCGACGGATAAGGGATTTCACGGCTATGGGCCGGAGGGCGGCTATCCTTTTTTAATTGACGCAATCATCCGGGAGGAGTACGCGCCCCGGGGGATCAGCCTGTCCCGGGAGGAGGTCTTTGTTTCTGATGGCGCCAAGACCGACACGGCCGCCATCCAGGAGCTGTTTTCCCCGGACGCCGCAATCGCGGTGACCGACCCGGTCTACCCGGTGTATGTGGACGCCAACGCCATGGCCGGGCGGCTGGGGCGCTATCTGAACGGGCGCTGGGAGCGCCTGGTCACCCTGCCCTGCACCCATGAAAACGGCTTTATGCCGGAGCTGCCCCGGGAGCGGGTGGACGTCCTCTACCTCTGCTATCCCAACAACCCCACCGGCGCTGTTATAAGCCACGATAAGCTCAGGAGCATCGTGGACTGGGCGGCAGAGCGGGGGACGCTCATCATCTATGACGCGGCCTACCGGGCCTTTATCTCGGACAGCAGCCTGCCCCACAGCATCTATGAGGTGCCGGGGGCCGGCGACGTGGCGGTGGAGTGCTGTTCCTTTTCCAAAACCGCCGGTTTTACCGGGGTGCGCTGCGCCTGGATGGTGGTGCCCAAAGGGGTCAAGGGGCGTTTGCCTTCAGGCGGGCAGGTTTCCCTGAATGCCCTGTGGCGCAGGCGGCTTGCCAGCAAGTCAAACGGCGTGTCCTATCCGGTGCAGAAGGCGGCCGAAGCCGCCTGCCTGCCCCAGGGGCAGAAGGAAATTGCCGCAAACATCGCCGCCTACCGCCAGAACGCCGCCATCCTGCTGGAGGCGCTCAGAGGCCTGGGCCTTCCTGTCCAGGGCGGCACCCACGCGCCCTACCTGTGGCTGAAAGCGCCGGGGAACATGACCGGCTGGGCATTGTTTGATTTTCTTTTAGACAGTGCCCGCGTGGTGGGCACCCCCGGGGAGGGCTTTGGCCCCTCGGGGGCCGGCTGCTTCCGCCTGACCGCTTTTGGCAGCCGGGAAGATACAATACTGGGCGCTGAGCGCATACGGGAAGCGCTTCTGGCGCTGTAAAGGAGACAAGATGATTCGCGCGATCGTAGGGGCCAACTGGGGCGATGAGGGCAAGGGAAAACTGACCGACCTGCTCTCGGAGGGGAGCGACCTGGTGGTGCGTTTCCAGGGCGGGGCCAATGCCGGGCACACCATCATCAACGAGCACGGAAAGTTCGCCCTGCACCTTTTGCCCAGCGGGATTTTTCACCCCCGGGTGATGAACGTGATAGGACCCGGCGTGGCGCTGGACCCGGAGGCGTTTTTCAAGGAACTGGACGAAGTGCTGGGCCGGGGCATCCAGCAGCCCAACCTGGTCATCTCAGACCGGGCCCAGGTGCTCATGGACTTCCACATCCTTTTGGACACCCTGGAGGAGGAGCGCCTGGGCGGGCGCAAATTCGGCTCCACCAAGTCCGGCATCGCGCCCTTTTACTCCGACAAATTCGCCAAGGTGGGCATCCAGGCCTGCCAGCTGCTGGATCGGGATTTGCTTTTTGACCGCCTTAAGGGCAGTTTGGTAAATAAAAACGTGCTTCTGGAGCATCTGTATCACCATGCCCCCCTGTCGGCGGAGGAACTGACCGATAAGTACTACGCCCTGGGCCAGCGCCTGAAGCCCTTCCTGGGGGACACCACCCGGATACTGAATGGGGCATACAAAGCAGGGAAGGACATCCTGCTGGAAGGCCAGCTGGGCGCCCTTCGGGACCCGGACCACGGCATCTACCCCTTCACCACCTCTTCATCGCCCCTGGCGGGCTACGCCGCCGTGGGCGCGGGGCTGCCGCCCTATGCCATTACGGAAGTGCTGGCGGTGACCAAGGCCTATTCTTCCAGCGTTGGCGCCGGCTATTTCCCCAGCCAGCTGCAGGGGGAGGAGGCGGAAGGGCTCAGGAAGCGGGGCGGTGATGCCGGGGAATATGGCGCCAAGACCGGCAGGCCCCGGGATGTGGGGTGGTTTGACGCGGTGGCCACCCGCTATGGCTGCCTCACCCAGGGCGCCACGGCCTGCGCCATGACCAACCTGGACGTCCTGGGCTACCTGGACGAAATTCCCGTCTGCGTGGCCTACCGCCTGGATGGGGAGGTTATCACCCACTTCCCGGCCACGCCGGATCTGGCCCGGGTGGCGCCGGTGTACGAAACC
>JAAYJP010000101.1 GCA_012522875.1 Clostridiales bacterium
TCCACCCTGAATTCCACCATCCAAACCCTGCCTGTGCTGATGAATGGAGCCAAATCACCTTTGTACCAGGCATTGTATGGCCTTTGTTTCGATTCCGCCGCCTGCTGAACCTGCAATATCTTGACACAATCAAGGCACGCAGCAGTTTTGACAAAATGCGATATTGGATGCATAATGCTTGTACCCTAGTATGATTGCGGCAAGGATCCCGCGTTTTTCAAATATAATTATGGAGTGCAAGGCAGAATGGCAAAGAAAAGAACCATTTGCGTCATTATTGGCGATATCAGTTATGACTACACCGATGAGCTGATGCAAGGGATGAACGAAGCAGCCAGGCAGCAGGGCATTGAACTGTTTTACATGAGCGGAAAGCAGAAGCATACGGCATCGATTGACTCGGCAGAAGAGCGGGAAGTCGTCAGGTACTATAACAATATCTATGACTATACAGATCTGGTGGGTGCAGACGCTTTCATTATTTCATTTGGCTCTCTTTCCGGCTTTACCGAAGAAAAGCAATATCACGATTTTTTAAGACGGTTCAATGGTAAAAAGCATGTTGTGCTTCACCAGGAAGATGCAGAAGCCCCTGGACGGGCTGTTATCCTCTCTGACAACTACAACAGCGTCTGCCAGCTGGCAGAACACCTGATCATTGACCACGGATATCGGAAGATCGCTTTTGTTTCGGGGCCTGAAAGCCACCCCGATGGCTCTGTACGTGAGCGGGCATACCTGGACACCATGGAAAAGCACAGCTTGACGGTGAGTGACGGGATGCTGTGCCATGGTGACCTGTCCGGCTTTGTTTCCGCTGAGGTAAACCGGCTGCTGGATGATATTCCCGGCCTTGAGGCCATCATGTTGTGCAACGATGAGATGGTGAGAACTGCTTACCGGGTGCTCTCAGAGAGGGGCCTCAAACCAGGCAGGGACATCGCCGTGACAGGATTTGATGATTTCACAACAGGGAGGACCCTTTCCCCGCCGCTGACGACCATTTCCCAACAAGCCATGCAGGCAGGACACCTGGCCGTCATGACGGCCATCGGCCTGATCGAGGGAAAGGCATCTCCGGTCACCAGGATGAAGACCAAGGTGCATCTCCGTGAATCCTGTGGCTGTTCAATGAAGGTCGAAAGAAGCATCTTTCAAGTGGAATACCAGAATGATGAGGACTACATCAACAGAGTTGCGGGAAACCTGCGCGATGATTTGACCCAGCTGTATGCGCTGGATGGCCACGCAAGCCTCTTGGGGCTGATAGACCGTGTCATCTCCCATGCTGCTCAGACAGCGCGGAATCGCCAGGGCAATTCCCCGGATGATGATGGTGAATTCCTCACTCGCCTTGGTTCCGACATGGATCAATACAGCGCAATTATCGCGCAGATCGCCGTCCGCCTGCAAAACCATCTGCTTCAAGCGGCGGGCATCAACATGTGCTCGGCCGGCCTGCGGCTGAACCAAGCGCTGATGGGCATTCAGGGTGCCCTGTATGCTTATGAAGTGCAAAACTCTGTTCAACGATATAACAGAATCCGCATGCAGGCATGGTTCGCGCAGGAATTTATCCGTGATTTGGTCATTACGGATGATGAGGAGGACACAGTCTTTCGCAGGGCAGCAGACAGGCTCCGCCATATCGGCCTGGAAAAGGTGCATATTCTCCTGCTGCCGGAGCCCCAGCGCGCCAGCAGGCAGGGGGATTCGGACAATTCTGACAGACTGCTTTTGGCTGCCTACCAGGACGGGGAAATTTCCATCGCCTTCCCGCGCTCAAGGATGCCGGTGTTTGGCTCTGAATCACCGTTGATTGGACTTCCGGGACTCCGGGGCGAAGAGCTGCTGATTACCTTTGGAATCTTTTCTGGAGATGTGCAATATGGGGTTCTGCTGTGTGAAGCCGACCGTGAAACACTCCCCATCCTCCACATCATTGGCCTGCAATTGGGTATCCTGGCAAATTTCCTGGACTTGAAGTCAAAGGAGAGAATCGTGCTCAGCGAACTGGATAACACCCGGGAACGCATCGAGGTACTGAGCTTTCTGTCCGAGTATGACCCGATGTGCAATGTATACAACCGCCGCGGTTTCATTGAACAGGCTATCCACCTCAACCGCAAAAATGAAGGGAAGCGCGCTTTCTGTGCCTTTCTTGACCTGGATAATCTTAAGAGTATCAATGACAGCTTCGGGCACACAGCCGGAGATGAGGCAATTGTTTCCGCCAGTGCCATCATTAAACGCGCAGTGCGTAACAAGGATTTGGTTGCGCGGGTCGGCGGGGACGAGTTCATTGTTTTGCTGCTGGCGGACGATCCGGGCTTTGCGGCTTCTTTTACAGCCAGGTTAAACACCTTATTTGATCAATACAACCGGACCTCAGACAAACCCTATAACCTCAGCGCATCTATCGGCGTCACCGATTTTATCTGTCAACAAGGGCTGGTAATCAGCAAAGTGATTGATCAGGCAGATAAAATACTGTATGCGGAAAAAGCAAAGAAGAATCGGAACTATCGGAAAATTGAGCCCAATTGATATCATTCTGTGCCAAACAAGATCCGCACAAAGAAGGCAACTCCCTTCGTTCAGGAAGTTGTATCAATGATTGCTACGCTTCATCGATTGATGCTGAGCCTTGACTGAACGCAACCTTAGGTGGCTTATGGGTTGTGTCTGTGCGCGGAATAAAATTCCGCTGGGATATCGGCAGGCGGCTTACACACAAAATAGAGGCTTAATTCTATCCAAGCAAACAGGATTTTGCCTGGCGGCAGGGACCTTCTGCAACAGCCGGCATGCCCATTATGTGCGCCATAAAGACAAGTGGGTTGATTTTAATTCTCTTGGGGAAAGCAGAGTGCGCCTCCTGGACACTTGCCGCTTTTGAACAGCATATTCATTTCCTTGCCCGCTGCTTTTCATGGCACAGGAAAAGGGCCTTGGTGACTTTCACCGGGCCCTTTCTGACTCAATAGCATTAAAGCATTATCTCAAAGAAATGGTCGGTGATAATGAATGTTGCCCGTCAGGATAAAGGCAGAGGCTGTTTCAGCAAGCGAGCGAACACAGCGGGATCAAAATGCTTCAGTACCTCAAGCCATAAAGGGTATTCATCAAGCCGATGCGACCGGTCTCTTTCTTGAAGCGCAAATGGCCGCTGCAGATACTGCCTCTAAGGAAGTAACCCCGTTGCCCGTGGCAGCCTTCGCCATCATCGTTCCCTGCCAGAAAGAGTGTCGTTTCACATTGGCGCTTTCTTCGCATTTTTTTGCTTTGCCCGCTGGCTGACAGCATAAACACGCTCCATTCAGCAGATGGAAGGAGCAGGCTTTCGCCTGCTCACAGTGTTCTTGCCAAGTCCATTTTAACATGCCGGGAAGGGTGGTTTATAATGGTCTGGAATGGTTGAATCAAATAATAACGAATGTGACGCGATGAAGAAGAGGCTGAATTAGCTGCCGATCACCCTCAGGATTCCTCTGGATCAAACGGAACGCCCACTCAAAAAGGAGGGAGCGTTTGCTTCCCTCCCTTACCGTCTGGAAACCTGTCCTGGGTGCATTTATGCAGTCGAAGTGCCATGACCATACTTCCCGGACACTGGGGGTGTCTATAGCTGGGGAAACACAAAATCCGGGATGACATTGGGGAATGCGGTATTGAGAATATCCGGAACAATCCCGGGCGTCGATGTCATGATAGGCATAGATGTGTTTATGTCAAATCCGGGAATTTCTATTCCTGGAAAGGTCGCTCCTGGTTTCGGCGTAATGACAGGTTTGGGTGTTGAAAGGTTAAGCTCAGGAATCTCGATGCCCGGTTCGATTTGCCCGGGATCAGGGGTTAAAAACGGAATGATGGGCATTGGATGCCACCAGTCCGGGGCCTTTCCCTCCGGCCATGATCCCCCTCCTGGTGGCAGGGTCGTACCTGTCTTCAGGCCGGCAGGAGTGCCTGAGTTGAATTTGGCTTTCGAGGAAAAAAGCAGTTGTTGATCTTCCACAGAAGCGATGCCATTGGATGGCAAATCATGCGCCTGCTCAAACATCCGCATGGCAGCATATGTGCCTGATCCGAACTGGGGGTCGATCACCTTGCCATAATAGTTCAGCTGTGCCAGCCGGGCTTGAAGGAACATCACCTCATAGCCACGATCCCCCTGACGCAGTTCCACATAAGGGTAGCACTCTGCCTCCCGCATCATCGCGATGACCTGGTGCCAGATCTGCAGCAATTCTTCCGCCGTGTACGCCTGTGTATCCTGGGCATGGGCAGGTCCGCAAAGCAACATGAGCAAAAGAAGAAAAACAAGCAACTTCTTCATGCCGGCCATCCTCCTTCGTCAATATTCAATTAGCGCTTTCTCGTACGGTGCTCAGGATGAGACGATGCATTTTTGTGCCGGTCGGTCAAAACAGCTTCGTATGGGTTGGCAATGAATCACAGCACTTTACAGGTGAATCATAGCACACAGCATACTGATGCACAACACAAACCTTGATAGGTATTCTTTTGGCAGCGGGGAAGAATGGATAAAACCCTCACTGGTTGTGTTGCATAGTCATGATTTATAATGCTTCTTGCAGGGCCTTGCTGCGCAACCGGTGAGGCTGTTGCGGATCATAGTCCAGTGCTGCACTGCATTGCTTACAGGTCCGGCAGCAGAGGCAAAGCGGTAATAGTCCGGTTCCAGTGAAGGATTCAATCGTATTTGCTCATGATCCTTGTAACCATAATCACTGATGGCTTATTCAAGTCTATGGTTGTTGTCCGCTTGCTTCTTCTTACGGAGCAGGTATCAGGGTAAAGTACACTTCAGGCGCGTGAAGATGCATTAAAATCGCCGAACCGTCTGTCAGCAGATTCATCACGCTGACGACATCTACGATCGGATTGTTGATAAAGAGTGTTGATGATATAAAATCGGTGGTTACAGATGGATCTACCGGTATGCCATTTAGCGCAACAAGTTTCCCGTTTTTGATTTGTGGATCCACTGGCTCACCGAGCTCACCCATAGGTATGGTGATACCATGAGCAGTTATTTCAACACTCATCCAGCTGCCATCGAAATCCGCCGCTTGTACATCCGTTCGATAATCGAGTGTTCCTTCGTTTGCCTGCACAGGTAATGATCCTTCCAGATGAATGATAAGGTTTCCTTCTTGAGGGTTGCTGATCAGCGCGCCGTCTACATAAACCCACTCAATAAAGCCGCCATCATCCCAGGAAATCAACATGTAATCTCCATCACTTGTCCAGGTGCCTGTTTCCTGGCTCCCGTCCGGATCTGTCCAGGTTGCTGTGCCGTCTGCTTCCACCGTGACTTTTATGATCATACCGGTGCCACCAGTGTTGAAAGACGAGCCATCAATTCTGAAGGTGTGCACATACCAATCACCAAGAAACCGGGAATCAACTTGAGATGCGAGTGTTGCAGATGCTGACAGCATCAGGATGCATAACATCGCAACGGATATTTTTCTTATCATTTTTGCTGCTCCTTCTGATCGGCGATGCTATCGAGGTGATACAATTCAGTCAGCCTTTTTTGCATAGTAGACGGGTGAGCAGATTTTCACGGCGGGAAAACACTGGCAAGGCTTGTGGTAATTATAACGCTGAGGCTTCGCCCGGGCAAGATCGCTGTACTATGATGCCAGCGGAACATAATATCCAATATCACAGGGTCGGGATTTACTGCCTGGGCAGCACATAGGGCCACAAGCGGATGGATAGCCTGGCAGTTCAGTTCTCCCGGCTGACCAGGCTGGCAGCCACCGGATCAAACTGGAAACTGGCGGATGTACGCATGGATGCCTGTTCCGGCTCTGACGCCGCCAGCCAGGTGAGTCCGGCGGTTGATAGATGTCAGCCGCGCAGTGAATCCACATATCAGGTTCACAAGAGCATCAGCTGTTTTATCATGGCACGGGCAGCCCGATCATGGTCCTCAATGATCCAAAAAATTCTGGCAGGGATATGATCTTTCAGCAGGGGGAGAGCAACGCCAAAAACCCGGACAGTTCCCATATCAAGGCCAAGCAGCAAGGCTTTTTCAACTGTCAGCAGGCTGAAACGCACCTCAAAGTGTGGGCTTTGAAGAGTGCGCCTTCACAACACATAGTGATACTGTGCCGCAGGATATTGCTCAATATTGTACTTTCCGGCAAAACATTCCAAAGGCCCAGGCGGTGACAAGCAGGCTGAATGCAGCGCCTATGAGCAGATACAGCGCAAAGGACAGGTTGGCAGGATGCTTCTCCGCCAGCAGCAGAATCGTCAGCGCCTTGGATGCCCAGAAGTTTGGGAAGATGCCCAGGAAATACTGCCTGGCACCATGGAAAGCCGGAAGCAGAAGAAGCAGGGGGATAAAGGTCAGCATGCCCGACCCTTTGATCCAGGCGAAGCCTTCCACTTTATTCTTTGAAAGAGCACCCAGCAGCAGCGCCAGCAGCGGCGCTGTCAGGGCGGACACCAGGCTGAAGGCGGCAATATCGCCCGCATCTAGCCTGTCCAGCAGCCGGACCCCCATCAGCATATAGGCATCCGCAGCCAGGATTTTCGTGCCAAAGAGCACCAGGAAGATGCTTATTACAGCAGTGGCATACACGTAACCCATCTTGAACAGCAGGTACCCCGGCAGGCCCAAAGGTGTAGCCGAAATCGTATGCAGCGTGTGCTCGTCTTTATGGTCCAGCAGCATGAAGGTAGCCATCGCTCCCGCCATGATACCGCCGAAGGAAGCCACCATCATCACCATCAACAGGGTCACCCACTGGGCGGCCAGCGCCTCCATGGGAGGCAGGGAACGCAGCACAAGGGGCAAAACATAGCATGACAGGAACAGCAGCAGCACCGGGAATGCCAACAGCAGCAGGGTGATGGGATCCCGCAGCAGCCCTTTGAACTCAAAGTGGAACAAGCGAATATACTTCTTCATTCCTCTTTACCCCACACTCGCATGGCTTCGAAAGAGTTTCAACACAACAAAACGATAAAGCAAACCGGCCAAAGCGGACAGGTACACAATGCCAGCTATCGCCTTGAGCAGATCCCGGGTGGTTCCGGCGGCATAGTTCAGCGTCTCTGTAGCTGCCGCGGAAGGGGAGAGCATCACCAGCCAGGCCAAGTTGCGTGGAATCAGGCCCGTCTCCAGCAAGACAGCCGGCACAAATATCAGCAGGATGAACAGCATGATGCCGCCCAGCGTCCCTGAGAAATCGCGGGTTTTCAGCGCGATGGAAAGGCCGATGGCCGCATGTGCCATGGCAGTGGCGGCCACTACCAACGCAAGGGCCAGGTAGCGAAGAACGATGCCATGCAGAAAGAGAAGGGCCAGGCTGACCACCAGCGCCGAAATCAAACCAAGCACCGCTGCTGCCAATGCCTTGGCGAGGATAATCTGCCCTGTTGACACGGGCAGCACCATCATCGTCTTGACGATGCCATCGGTTCGCTCCAGGTGGTGAAAAGCACCGGCAAGCAGCAGGCTCATCACACCGGCGTCCATGTACAGCAGCAGGGGTGCGAATCGCTGCGCCTCAGAAACGGACAGCAGGGAGAATAGGGCCACCCAGATCAAGGAGGTTGCGATGCTGATGGGGAGGATCTTGTAGCTGGCCATCCTCTTCATTTCCCCCAGAAACAGTTTGGCAAGGTTGATCATACTTCCTTGACCCCCGTGACCCGGATGAATATCTCCTCCATGCTCGTTTCACCGCTATGGAGGGTCTCCAACTCTTTCTCCTTTATGACCTTAAGGAACCCTTCATTATCACCGATACCCGCCATGGGGAAACTGCGCCGTGTCA
>JAAYJP010000102.1 GCA_012522875.1 Clostridiales bacterium
AGCGGTTCCAGGCTTGCGCGCAGGTCATCCAGAATTTTCCACTTGGACAGCGGACCCAAATCGCGTTTGAACAGCCAAGGCAGCAGCTGCCAGTCTCCCCGGATCCAGCGATGCTGCCGCTTGGCATAGGCGGCAAAACTACCCGGAAAGTTCTCCACGATGTGCGCGTTCCCCGTGAAAGCGGTACGGACATAGCAGCTTTCCAAAAGGTCATGGCTTAACACCCGGTTCTCAGGTATGACATTGTCCAGCAAGTCATGAAATACGCGCACATTATAGATGCCCTTGCCCACAAATGTGCCGGTGTTAAACACATCCTGATAGACATCAGAGATTGCCATGGAATAATTAGGCAACCCTGTCTTCCCGGAGTACACCCGTTGAAAAAGACTGCTTACAGAGTCGCTGATGTGGTTCATCACCTGCGGCTGAATGATGGCATAGCCCTCAGTGACCTTCTTTTTTACCGGATCCACCACTGCGCGGTTAAGGGGATGGTCAATCAGCCCCACCAGGCGTGAGGCATTGTCCAGCACCAGGTCCGAATCAGCGTCCAGGGTGATGACATAGCGCGTGCTCAAAAGCAACTCCGGCTTTGTTAGAATATCAACAAAGCTAGTGTTCTCTTGGTTTTCGCCGCTAAGAAGGCGATTGAACTCCTCCAGTTTTCCACGTTTGCGCTCCCAGCACATCCAGCAGTCTTCGGACGCATTGAACCTGCGCTCCCTGATAAGCAGGGAGAACTTGGGCAAAGTCCCCCGAGTATCGGCGTTCAGTTCACCTATACGGGTCACCAATGCTTCCCTTATCCCAGCATCCTCCGGCATTTCCTTCTGACTGGCATCGGCGTAGTCCGCCAGCAGGGCGAAATGAAGATTGGTCTGCCGGTTAGCCAGATGGTGCTTTTGCAGGCGATTTAGATATTCAACCCCCTGCTCCTTTCTGGAGATAATCACCGGCATGACCACCAGGGTTCGGGCGTGATCCGGGATGCCTTCCTTGTAATCCATGGCGGGCAGGCTCTTGGCTGGGATGCTTCGGGTAAATAAACTGTTGGCGATTTTGACAGCCAGTCCGAATATCACAGGAGCAACCGCCAGCGCCATCAACGCATAGCGCCAGATTCCATCACCCATTCCTCCCTGCGCCAACGCCAGCCATAGCAAATGGAACATCAGCAGCGCCAAACCACCCAGGCTGACAAAATACAAGAGACCTTTGATATTGGGCGGCTCGCTGGTGCTGGCCTTCATCCTCTTGCGAATTGTGTGCTTGAGGATTTTGGCTCCCTTCCCCAGCAAATAAACGCCGACATGATTGGCTTGATTGAGATTTGGTTGTCCAGCTTCAGCCAGGCTCATACATCTTTTGGCGACATGTATTTCCGGAATGCCATATCGTATCGCCAGTTTTGCCACTTCGTGCCGGTACAGCCCACGGCTCAGGCTATCCATCTGAGGATACACCCCAGCGGGGTCTTTGGAGAGGATGCCCTCCACAGCCGACAACTCCTCAAATATCGCCTCTTCATTGATCTCGCCCAACTCGCGCAGGCTGGTAATGGGGTTTCGTATGGCGGATTCAAGGATGGACTCCTGCCGGCTTTCTTCCATAAAGATATCAACGGAACTCGTGCTTTCCCACTCATCCGCAAAATGAAAGACGATATAGCGCCTGACCATGTCCTCATCCAGGGACAGGTTTCTCATCAGATAGAGGACATGGCTGTGAAAGTAGATGCCACCCTTACGCTCCCCCATATGGGTTAGGAGGTTGGATATATCCGGATATTCCTGATCCGGCTCAAAGTGCTCCTTGACAAACAGATCCGCCGCTGCCTTGGTATCAGCTACATCGGTAATCTTCCAGGTGACTTCCAGAATGTGCTCCAACATTGCCAACCCGACCATTTCCGGCAGCATCTGCAACTCCCGGTCAGTCAGTGGTTCCGCCTGTTGGTAGGCTTTCAGCATATGAAGGATGTTTTCCTCGCTCAGATATCCGTCGCTTATCTCTATCATCAGACCAGCTATGACATAGATCCGTGGCAAACCCTTCCATTTGGTGTTCCTAAGCACGGGCATGGGCATTATCCCCGTGGTGGAGAAGTTCAACTTCTTGATTTCCCGGTAAATCATCTGGAAGTTGTCAATCAGCCATCGGGCGGAGGGGATCAGCGCTAGAAGATCACTTGGCATCTCCTCGATCTTCTCGCGGATGGCGTTCATCTGATGATGGATTCTTTTGCTGTTGGTAATGACAATACTGTGCCTCTGCCAGCGCACCCCTGTCAGCCTGGAGGAAAGTTCAGCCATTTGCGCGGCCCATTCCTGCGGTCCCGCGCCTTCCGGTACAACGCCCCCATGGTCCTCCCACCGGGGTAATCCCTTCTTTCCGGCGAACATCAACAATCCCCCCTTCCCCAAAAAACAGATATCCTCACAGTCAGTATAACCAATAAACCGACAGCCGTAAAAACATCAAAATAGCGTACCGAACCAGGGCATGCGATACGCGATCAGTTGGGAAGCCTGATGGGGGCAAAATGAAAAACTGCCGGAGCGAAATCTTATCAATAATATCCACCGTCTGCTCGCATTTTTCTTCCACGCCTCTTCCGGTTGGCACTGGGTAGGGCAGCGGCCAAGGTTATGGCTTTTCTGATTGATACTTAAGCGGACATCACCCGGAAGGCAATCTGTCAGGATACGCGCCCTGCCCTTAAGGAAAAAGCCTGGACCGATATTTCTTTGCTATGGGCTGGGAGGAGAACAGCCCATAATTCTTTATGAAAGCCAAGGGCTTGCCATCGTGCCACCGGGATGAAACAGCGCATGGCTTTGCATCAAGCAGCAACAAGCTGCCCAAGCGATCAGTCCCGCTGGACAGGATCACGGACATAATCCCCAAGAAGGCTGGCTGTCCTATGAACGCATAGGAATAGAATAACATGAAGCAATTTGCATGGTAATTTCATCATTCCTGTGATATCTTGGTAACATCCGGCGGCAAGCAAGTTCCCCTGCCGCCGGATAATCATGGTCAGAAGGATGATATATGCCATATCTGGGTCATCTGGCGGCTCTTGGGGCCGCCCTGTGCTGGACGCTCAACAGCCTGGTCATGGAGCGCAAGGGCCGCGGTCTCTCCAGCTGGGGGCTGAATATGCTCACCAAGCTGGGCGGGCTGATTCTGGTAAGCACGCTGGCATGGCTATTGGAGGGCAGGCTCATCCCCCAGGCTAACGCCAGCCAATGGAGCTTGCTCCTGCTTTCAGGCTTTATCGGCTTTTCGATTGGCGACGGTTTTCTTTTTACCGCCTTTCAGCAGATTGGCGCCCGGCGCACCATGCTGATCTTTTCCGCCAATCCCGTCCTGGCAGCCATCCTTGGCTGGGCGTTGATGGGGGAAGCGCTGACCATCCAACATATCATCGGTATCCTCCTGGCAGTAAGCGGCATCATGCTTGTTATCCGCGGTGATGTGCCGGCAGGCAGCAAAGCCGCTGGCTGGCAGGGCATCCTCTGGGCAACGCTGGCCACCCTGGGCCAGGCCGCGGGAGTGATACTCAGCAAGCTTGGCCTGGCTACCCTCGACGCGGTTCCCGCAGCCCAAATCCGGCTGATCGGGGGTGTCGTGGGCATGGCCCTGATTCTGACAGCCATCAAGCGCTGGAACCGCCTTTTCCCCATTCTGAAATCAGAAAGCGGGCTTCAGGTCCTAACGGTCAGCATCGTATTGGGAACGTTGGTGGGGATGGTGTTATCCATGCTCTCCATCAAGCTGATTCCCGCAGCCATCGCTTCTATTCTTTTCAGCCTGATGCCGGTAATGATTCTGCCCCTCTCGGCTTTTGTTCTTAAAGAAAAAGTAAATTCCCGCGAAACCCTGGGAGCCTTGGTCACTGTGGCTGGGGTAAGCTTGTTGTTCCTTTAGGTTTCATCAACAAAATTGATAAAACTGCGGACAAAAGCGCAAGCGCCGCCACACCAACAAATGCCATTGCAAACCCCAGACCGTCAATCATCATGCCTGTCACGATCGGGCCAAGTGTCATCCCAATGCCATAGACTGCCTGAAAAAAGCCCATGGCCACTGAGCGCTGGGCTGGTGCTGTGTCCCGGACACACTGGCCCAGGAGCACGGCAAAAGTGAGTGTGGCAGAGACGCCGCCCACAACTTGCAGGGCGTAAAGCTGCGCAAGATTAACCACTAAGGGCAATATCAGGCAGTACAAGGCCGCCAAAAGAAAACCTAACGCTACCACATAATGCGCCCCTGTTTGCCTTGTACTACCGCGGCCTATAATGATGTTTGACAGGGTATTGGGCACCAGCAGTGCAATTTGAAGCAGGCTCATATCTTGTTGACCAGCGCCAAGGCGCATGGCCACATTGACAGTGAAGGTATTATAGCTGCCAAATGATACCCACATGGCCAGGATTCCCAGAACGGAGGTAGCCATCAGGTATGGGTTCCCGGCAGCCTTCATCATGTCGCGGATGCCCAGGGCCTTCTTCGGCACACGCTCTTCCTTGATGTTGAGCGCCAGAACCAGTGCCAGGGCGCCCGCGGCCAGGCTTGCCACGAAGGATGCCCGCACATTCCATACCAGCAGCAACAGCGCCATCAGCCCATATCCGGCCAGGCGCCCGGCGATATTGGCTGCGTTTAGTTGAGTGATCCGCCTGGGTCCTTCATCAGCTGGGAAGAGAGCGCTGAACAGCACCGTGAAGGACACCCAGGAAGCGGCGGCAGCGCCCCCCAGAATCCGGGAGATCAGAAATCCGCCTGGTGAATAAAACAGCAAATAGCCTGCTGCCGACAATGCAACCAAAGCACAGCCAGTGACCACAAAGGGTTTTTTTCTTCCCATCCGGTCAGACCACAACCCCAGAGGAATACGAATAAGCGTCTGGCTTAAGCCGTATCCGCCCGCCACCAGGCCCATGAAAGTGGCGCTCATCCCCATGCGCTCAAGTTCCGGGTTAATGTAGGGTGTAAAGGCATATTGGCTCAGCCAAAAAAGCCCTGTCACCAAAACAAGCAGCCTGGCTTGTGCGTTGGTTTCTGTGGCAGACGCGCGTTGCATACAGTGTTCCCTTCAAAATGTGTTCCGCATCACTGTACGCCGGTGGGCCCTTAAGGTCAACCAGGAAGAACAGATACATGAAAATGGAGCCGTCACAATTGGCGGCTCCTGAATCAAGTGCAGCGCAGCACTTAGCTGATATCCCTGATAGCCTTGAGCACTTCCTGAACATCGGGCAACTGCGGAATGTCATAAACCTTGATCCATCTCACAATTCCTTCTTCATCCAACAGGACGTTTGCCCGGCCGGAAGATCCCATTTCTTCCACAAACTGGCCATAAGCCTTGGCTACCTTGCCGTGGGGGTAAAAATCTGCCAGTAGCTTGGTGTTTTTGATACTCAGCGCCTTCGCCCACGCACCCTTGCTGGGGGAGGGGTCGGTGCTCATCCCAAGGGCAACCGCGTTTAATTTGTCGAATTCATCTTTATGGGTCTCAAGGGCGCGCATCTGATCGGTACACACACCGGTAAAGGCAAAGGGATGCCAGGACAATAAGACCTTCTTCCCCCGGTAATCCGACAGGCTCACTGTATCACCCTTCTGATCCGGCAAGGAAAAATCAGGCGCTTTCTGGCCAACTTCTATCCGCATAATGTTTTATCTCCTCCAAAATCATTGTTCATGGCGTATAACTGTGATATACCCCGGAAAACAAGGACCTAGACAGGGAGCAGAAGGGATCGGTATCACACGCAGAAGTGCACCATGCGCAGGAGCTCGTAATAATCATCCGTTTCAAACCGTATCGTGTGGCTGTCCAGCGTGCGCATACCAGGGTAGAAGCTTGCCCGGAAGGCGCGCTGCACCTCACGGAAACGGAGCTTTGCTTCCAGGCGTTCGGGGATCCGCGGAAGATTGCCTTCCAGGTTGTTTTTGAGCGCTTTATAAACACCCTCCCGAATCCGTTTTACCGCCTCATCGGGATGGATGCTGCGCACAGCTCCCCCCTTCCCCCTGTTCACCGGCACGATGGTGAGATTTGGAATCATCTCACGCATCCGATCACACAAGCCCTGGTCTCCGGTAACAGCAGCCAGGGGGACACCATAATAGGCGGCGGCATAGGTGTTGAGCAGCGCTTCGCTCACCGTATCGCCATTTAATGTAAACCAGACCAGGTTGGTGTCCATGGTGTGTGCCAAGGGGTTGCTTCCGGTTCCGGCGGCATCGTGGTAGCCGGTGAAGACGGCAGCTGAAAAACGCTCATCGATTCCGTGCATCATACACAGGGGATCTGGCGCCCAGCCGCGTATGATCTCCACCTGGCGAGGCAAAAGGCCGGCATCCAGGTTGCGTGCGCTGTCATGTGCGTCCCGCACCAGGATATGCTCCACCCCCGCCTCCAGCGCCCCTTCGCAGGCAGCGGCAACCTCCCGTGTCATCTGACGGGCATAGGCCGCATAGTCCGGCCGGTTCCGGCTGGTCTCATCCCAATGGGCGATACCGCAAGTGCCCTCAATATCAGCTGAGACAAACAGTTTCTTCATGTCTTTTCCTCCTCAAATCGAAAGCTGCCCTCCAGCAGGATTTCTTTCCCGTTCACCCGGACCATCAGTGGCTCCCCTTTTACCAGGCTTAGGCTGCCGCCCGTTTTGTCGACCTCAAGGCGGAGCTCACGATCCCGGTAGACAAAGGAAAACGCGTAACCTTCCCAGAGAACAGGCAGATAGGGCGTGAGGCTTAGGCCCGCCGAGGTACGCATGCCAGCAAATCCCTGAGCAATAGCAAGCCATGCCCCAGCCATGCTGGTCACATGGAGCCCATCGGCGGTGTCCCGGTTCACATTGTCAAGATCCAGCCGAGCGGTGCGTAGGTACAATTCCATAGCCTTCCCACGATATCCAAGCTCCGACGCCATGACACTATGAAGGCAGGGAGACAAACTGGACTCGTGCACGGTCATGGGCTCATAGAAATCAAAATTGCGCCGCTTTGTTTCCCGGTCATACAGATGGCCAAGGAAATAAAGGCCCTGAAGAACATCGCCCTGCTTGATGAAACAGGAACGCAGGATCCTGTCCCAGCTCCAGTGCTGATTGATGGGACGTTCTTCCGTGGGAATCAGGCTTGCAGGTATCAATTCCTTGTCAAGGAACGTGTCATGCTGGACAAAAATTCCTTTTCCCTGATCCTCAGGGTAGTACATCCGGGCGCTGATATCGCGCATCAGCGCCATTTCTTCAGCAGCAAGGCCCAGTTCTTCCGCCCTGCCAACTCCGGCGTTCCCAAGCGCTTCCAGGAAAATATCGAGGCACCAGGCAGCAATGCGATTGGTATACCAGTTATTGTTCACATTGTTCTCGTATTCATTGGGCCCAGTCACACCGTGAATCATGTAAAGACCGGTCTGGAAATTTTTATGTACACGGCCCGCCCAAAAACGCGCAATGCCAAGCAGCACCTCCAGCCCCTCGCCAATGAGATAGCTCCGGTCCCCGGTAGAGGCCGCGTAGTGCCAAATGGCATAGGCGATGGCGCCGTTTCGGTGAATCTCCTCAAAAGTGATCTCCCACTCATTGTGGCACTCAATGCCGTTGAATGTGACCATGGGGTAGAGCGCCCCGGGCAAGCCCTGCTGCCGGGCATTGTGATAAGCGCCCGGCAGCTGCCCATGACGGTAGCGCAGCAACTGAAGCGCCGTTTCCTGCCCCAGGGTGGCCAGGATGGCAGGGAAGCAGTAGGCCTCAGTATCCCAGTAGGTCGCGCCGCCATATTTTTCGCCTGTAAAGCCCTTGGGCCCGATATTCAACCTTGCGTCTTCTCCGGTGTAGGAGGAAAAGAGGTGGAAAAGGTTGAAGCGGATGCCCTGCTGGGCAGCCTTGTCCCCTAAGATTTCCACATCGGCCATGGCCCACTTCTTCCTCCAGGCGGCCTCATGCTCCTTCAGAAGGCTTTGAAAGCCACATGCTGTATGGAACTCTGCCAACTCCCGCGCCCGGGCCGCCAGGCTGTCCATGGGAAAGTCCCGGTCAGTGGTGACAGCTACGATTTTAACAATTGTGGCAGTCTCCCCGGCGCTAAGGTCTTTCATAAACCCGGCGGCCACCAAGCCCGGATCCTGGCGCGTACCGATAGGTGCCATATCCGTTTCCAGCTGGAAAGCGCCAGCCACGGCGAAACGGGGCGTTCCAAAAGGATTTTCCTTCGTACGGGCCAGTATCCAGCCGCTCCCGGCTTCAGCATCACTGTCCAGTATATCCCAGAAAACCTCGCCATAGTTGGCGTCCTCATTATGCACATTGCCATCCAGGCAGGCCTCGATCTCCACCCGGGCCGGAAAACTGCTGGCTACCTCATACCGGATGGCCAAAAGGTTTTTCTGCGCCATAGACACAAACCGCAGGGCGCGCACTGTCACCTCGCCTCCGCCAACAAGCACCCGCATTTCACGGCGGAGGGTGCCTTTCTCCATGTTCAGCACCCGCTTGAAAGAAAGGACCTGGTTAAACCCCGCGTCCACCAGCTGCCCGTTAACCTTCACATGAAGCCCAATCAGGTTCATGGCATTGATGGCTTTGCCGAAATACTCCGGATACCCGTTCTTCCACCAGCCAACCCGGGTTTTATCGGGAAACCAGACCCCTCCCAGATAGGTGCCCCGGTGGCTGTCCCCGGAATAGTCTTCCTCAAGGTTTCCCCTGAGTCCCATATAGCCGTTGCCCAGGGATAGCAGGCTTTCTGAAAAGCGCATGTCGCTGGGTTCAAGCGTGTTTTCAATCACCTGCCAAGGGTGTATTTCAAAACGGCTGTGCATCGTTTTCTCCTACAGGTCGCGTCGGGAAAATGCCCATGCGCCAAAACCGGCCAGAATTAAGGCGATTGGCAGGCCCAGGGCAGATAAGAGTAATTTTGATGTATCTGCAATCAGTTCCTGCCCTTTAAAGAGGGAGAATGGTGTCAGCGAGCCCAACCAGCGCGGCCAGCCCGCCAGGCGTGATGGCAGCAGCAAACCAAGGAACAAGCCAACCACGAGCCCCCCCATCCGCATGGCGCTGATACGACCGGGGGATGCCGCCGCGACCCAAACCATTACACCCCCTGCCGGCAGCGATGAGAGCATGAGCCCCATTGACATCCTCAGGAGGGCCAGGAAATCCGCCTGCCCCCCCAGAAAGATGAAAACGCCTGCTACCTGCCCCAAAAAAACCGCCAGGGAAATGATCAGCGCTTCCAGTACCACCAGCCAAAAGAGCGTCAGGATGATCGGACCTCTCCTGTGGGGCGCGGCCAGGCGCTGGGCAATGCGGCCGTCCCCAATGGGCCGGGCGACGAGCCGCAGGGCAAGCGTCTGGGCGTTTGCCACAAACATCGCCGGCAGCAAAAAACCGTACAGTACACCCATCATATGAACCGGCAGGTTGGCGCTGCCGGCATAGCCCAACAGACGGGTGAAAAAAGGCACTTCTTCAGACCAGAGGCGCAATTTGGACAGCATATCAGGCGTGTACAGCCAAACCGCCGCCAATCCCAACAAAAAGGATACCATCGCCAGCACGAACAGCCGGCGCAGCAGTTGCTTCAATTCAAACATGAATAATGACGGTATCATACTACATCATCTCCGTGGAATCTGAGGAAACTCTCTTCACTGTCTTCCCGGCCGCCCACCAGGTCAAACACCGTGTATTTTGCAAGCGTCTGGATGAGCACCTGTGGGCTTGCCGGGATGGCCACCAGCGCCCGGGAGCCTATCACTTCCACTGCCGTCTCCCACTCGGCGGCAAAGGCCGCCGCCTGGGCTGCGTCTTTAAATGTGATGTGATAGACCTTCTGCCGGGTAAGGGCCAAGGCCTCCACCGGCTGGGAAAGCACCAAGCGCCCCTGGCGGATGATGGCTACCTGCGTGCAGGTACGCTGCACTTCTTCCAGTACCCGGGAAGTGATCAACATCGCCTTTCCCTCTCCCCGCCGCTCCCGGATGAAGTCAGAAAGCGCGTTCTTCTCCATGGAATCAAGCCCGTAAAATGGTTCATCCAAAATGGTGACCTGGGCATCCGTCATCAACGCAGCCATCAGCCCCAGCTTTTTGCGTCCGGTTTCCCCCAGGCTTATTGCCCGCCCGGTAAGACCGATATCAAGCCGCTCTGACAGGCGTCTGGCCTTCTCAGGATTATATCCACCGTGGTACCTGGCCTGGAAGCGCAGCCAGCTATCCCCTGTTGCCCGGGATTCTATGGCAGGGCTGGCGGCGGCATAGGCCACCTCCCGCTGGATCTCATGCCTTTTGCCAAAACAGTCTTTGCCAAAAATCTGAGCGCTGCCTGCATCCGGCCGGCAAAAGCCCATCAACAGGCGCACCAGGGTGGACTTGCCCGCGTCTGTTGGCCCCAGAACACCCAGGGCTTCCCCAGCCTTAACTTGAAGGGAAAGGCCGGCAATGCCGCCCCCCCCCTCATAGAATTTGCTCAGTCCCTCACACCGAATCAATATGCTGCTCCTTCTCCGCCCGGCGGTGCTCCCGCCTGCGCACATGCTCCGCAGTCAGCCGGTAGATGACCGCCGCCAGCGGAATGAACAGCAGCATCCCAGCAATCCCGAACATCCCGCCACCAAGGGTCACGGCCACCAGCACCCAGATGGAAGGAATTGCGATGGCGCCTGACATGATGCGCGGATAGACCACCGAACCCACCAACTGCTGCACAAGCAGAAAAGCCAGCAGGAACCAGCCCGCCTGGCCCGGGTCAGCGGTGAATACCAGCAGAAGGCCCAGGATCCCAGATATATAGGGGCCGAAAATCGGGATAAAACTGGCTACAAAGGTAATCAGGCCGATCAGCACGGCGTAGGGGAAGCCAAAAACGGCCAGTGCAGCCATGGTGAGCGCTGAAGAGAGTATGGACTGAAGCAGCTGTCCACCGATGAAGTTGGAATAAGCCTTCAACAGCAAATGCAGAATGTGCTGAACAAAAGCGTCTGCCTTGGACGGAAGCAACGCGGTCAGCAAGCGGCTTAATTGGGCTCTGATACGCTCCTTTGAAAACAGGAGATAGATGGCGAACACCAGGCCAATCCCCACGTTCAGAACAAACTGCGCGGCGGAGATAACCATGCCGGAGGAGCTGCTGAGGCCGCCGATCAAAAACTGGTAAGCCCGTTGGAACAAGTCTCTGACCCCGCTCTCATCCGTCTCTGCCAGACCCAGGGAATTCCTGATCTGCATATTGCTGTGGCTCAGCCATTCCTCCAGGTCCCCCAACAGGCTCGGAACCACCGCGATCAGGCGTTCCACCGCAACAATAACCTCCGGGATGATGAACACCATCAGCATCACCACCACCGCCAGCACCAGGATCACAGACAGCGTAAGGCTTATACCCCGGCGCAGTTTGGCCAGCACCCCGTGTTGGCGGAGGGTAAACAGCCGCTCGAAGAACCGCATGGGCAGGTTGATGACAAGCGCCAGAACAGCGCCGATGATAAAGGGGGAGATAATGGTGATCAACGCTTGGATAAGCCCGATCACCGCATCGAAGCGGTAGAGAAAAAAGGCGAAGAGCATCAGCCCCACAACCAGCCCCAGGTCCGTTTTCTTCAGGCTGCGCATTTCCCCGCCTCCAGTTTGCTTTTGGAAAGTATAGCAAAACGCGTGTATTGTGACAAGGATATCACATTCCAACAGCGCTATTGCGGCAGCAAACCGCTTGATGTAAGATGGCAGATGAATATCAATAACAGAGGGGAGTTGGCATGCAGAAATATCTTTTGGAATTGCGCGCGCAGGCCTCCACGCCAGCGGGAGGAACCGGAGCGGTTCAGGAGGACAACGGTGGTGAGCATCTCAGATACTCCTTTGTTGCCGGCTTCTCCATCCTTATCCTGTTTTCCGCCTTTCTGCTGGATACCCCTGGGGTTATCTGGGCGGGCTTATTCCGTATTATCATTTCGACCTCTGTGCTTTTAAGCGATTATATCGCCATTGGAGGCCCCGGCGCAGCCTTGTTTAACTGCGGACTGATGATGCTGCTGTGCGTGGTGATGGCCCGAATAACCAAAGCAAAGATGAACGGCCCTCTTCTGGCCGCGATTTTCATGGTGGGCGGTTTCGCGTTGTTTGGCAAGAACCTTTTCAACGCCTCACCCATTTTGCTGGGGGCATACCTTAGCGCAAGATACAGGAAGGTGGCCTTATCCACCCAGACAGCAGTCGCTTTCTTCAGCCTTGCTATGGGTCCTTTGGTAAGTTACCTGGCCTTTGGGTTGGGCTGGCCCCTGGCCGCGTCCCTTCCGTTTGCGCTTATGGCAGGTTGCCTTGCGGGTTTTGTACTGCCGCCGCTGTCGGTACGATTCATGTCCTTTCACCACGGTTATAGTCTGTATAATGTGGGCTTTACCTGCGGGGTGCTGGGTATGGCCATGATGGCTGTCCTGCGCGCGTTGGGCATGGGCAGTGAAGTACGCGCCAATTATC
>JAAYJP010000103.1 GCA_012522875.1 Clostridiales bacterium
CAATGGAGCAAAGGGATTTGAGCGAGAAGAACAAAGAAGAGATCGTGGTTATGGAAATGGTTTATGAAATGGGGCTCCGCGGCTTCCGCTTCCTACCGGTAGATCTCTACAGGAGCCACGAGTCCCATTTTTTGATTGAAGGGGATGCCCTGCGCTGCCCGTTTACTTCGCTTCCAAACTTTGGCATCGCGGCCGCCCAGAACCTGGTGGCCGCGCGTGAGGAACCCTTTATTTCTGTGGAAGACCTGAAGGCCCGCGCCAGGCTAAGCGTTGCAATCATCGACATGCTCAGGGACATGGGAACCTTAAACGGCTTAAGCGACTCAAACCAGGTTGATTTCTTTTCCCTGCTATAGATTATGGGAGGTGCGGCATGATACAAGCGGTAATTTTTGATCTGGATGGTGTCATCGTCTCAACGGATGAATGCCACTACCAGGCCTGGAAGGCTTTGGCTGACCGGGAGGGCATTCCGTTCTCCCGTCGGGATAACCACCGCTTGCGCGGAGTGAGCAGGATGGAAAGCCTGGCTATCGTGCTGGAAAAAGCGAAAAGAAGCTACAGCAATGAAGAAAAACGCGGCATGGCTGCCTACAAGAATGAACTGTACGTTCGTTTGATCAATGAACTCACGCCGGATGATCTGCTCCCCGGAGCCCAATCAGCAGCAGTCAGACTCCGGGGGATGGGTATCAAAACGGCCATCGGATCTTCCAGCAAGAATGCCCCAGCCATACTTGAACACCTGGGGATTACCAGGCTGTTTGACGCCGTCGCCGACGGCAACGGCATTAAACGCAGCAAACCCGCGCCTGATGTGTTTCTTCTGGCTGCGAAAATGCTCAGGATTTCACCTGAACACTGCCTGGTGGTGGAGGATGCAGTGGCAGGCGTTGACGCTGCCATCAACGCGGGGATGGGCTGTATAGGGCTGGGCGATGCAAAAAGGCACCCAGGTGTGCTTGTTGGCGCAGAAGCTTTGGGTTTGTTTGACCTGCCGGTCTGGGTGGCGCTGCACAACACTAAAACGACTTAATTCATCGGCTACTTTTTGCCGGTCGGTTTCAAGGCCAGCTTGCTTTCTGAACCTTCAATGAGACGGGAGATATTTGCCCGGTGCTGATACAGACCCAGCACCAATAAGGCAAGTGACCAAATCCCTACGGGCCAGAATGGCTTTGCAATAATAATCAGCACAGCGCTAACCAATAGCAATGTAAGGCTTCCCACTGAGATATACCGTGTGATCATGATGACCAATATGGCCGCGGCGCAACCGACGAGTGCCTGGGACGGACAAATCCAGAGCAGAACAGCCACTGAACATGCAATGCCTTTCCCGCCCTTAAACTGGTAGAAAGCCGGCCAGTTATGCCCTATCACAACAAAAAGCCCGGCCAGAATGGCCCCCGGATCGCCTGCGATCAGCCGGCCCAGTAGCACAGACAGGGTGGCCTTGATAACATCCCCCAAGAAAGTAATGAGCCCATAGCGAAGCCCCATCACCCGGGTCATATTGGTGGCGCCGGTACTTTTGCTGCCCTGGCTCCTTATGTCCGTGCCGCGGCTGCGTGAGAGGATGATGCCGGGAGAAATGCTTCCCAGTAAATAGGCGGTTAGGGACGCCAGAATGTATCCCAGAATAGTCATGACATTTCCCCCTTTTCCTTTTCACGGAGAATGAAACGAATGGGGGTACCAGTGAAATCAAACGCCTGGCGGAGTTTATTCTCCAAATAGCGTTCATAGGCAAAATGCATGAGCTTTGCATCGTTGACAAACAGAAGAAAACTTGGTGGCAATGTTCCCTGTTGGGTGGCGTAGTACACCTTGAGCCGCCGGCCACCCTCCATAGGAGGCTGTACTGCGATCTGCGCGTCCCCCAGCACATCGTTCAGGACCCCGGTGGGCACATGACGCGTGGCCTGGGCATAAACCCGGGAAATCTCATCCCACACAAGCTGTACCCGTTTTCCGGATAGCGCCGAGATAAAAAGAACAGGCGCGTAGCTTACAAACACCAGCTTGCTGAGTACTTCTTTCCGGAAAGCCTCCAGGGTGCCGGTTTCCTTTTCGATCAGGTCCCATTTGTTGATGGTGATCACCAGGGCTTTGCCCTCATCCCGAATCATCCCTGCGATTCGCATATCCTGTTCAGTGACGCCGTCCTGGGCATCCAGCAGCAATAATGCTACATCACAGCGGTGAATGGCCGCGATGCTGCGAAGAACGCTGTAACGCTCAACGCTCTCATCCTCAATGGCGCGCTTGCGCCGGATACCAGCAGTGTCGATAACATTATACACCGTTCCGTCCGGAGCCTCAAAACGCGTGTCAATGGCATCCCGCGTGGTGCCCGGGATATCACTCACCATTACCCGGTCCTCGCCCAGCAGACGGTTGGCAAGGCTGCTCTTTCCCACATTGGGCCGGCCTACGATGGCCAGGTTGATGAGGTGCTCTTCATCGCCGTCAGGCGCTTCAGACTCCGGCAGCCTGGCCACGATTTCATCCAGCAAATCACCCAGTCCCAGCATGTTGGTGCTGGAGATTCCGACCGCTTCGCCCAACCCTAAAGCATAAGCCTCATAGAGGATGTCCTTGAGGCCTGCATGGTCCAGTTTGTTGGCGACCAGCAAAACGGGCTTTCGTGAACGCCTGAGAATGTTGGCGATTTCTTCATCCTGGTGCGTAAGGCCAGTCCTGGTGTCGATGAAAAAGCAGATGAGATCCGCAGTTTCAATGGCGATTTCAGCCTGTTTGCGCATCTGGGACAGCAGCACATCCTCACTATCGGTGTCGATTCCGCCTGTATCAATTAAGGTAAAAGCACGGCCATTCCAGACAGTGTCGGCATAAATACGGTCGCGGGTGACGCCTGGGGTATCCTTGACGATTGCGATGCGTTGCCCTGCGATTACATTGAAAAATGCCGATTTTCCCACATTGGGCCGACCCACAATAGCCACCAGCGGTTTATACATATGTTATTTCCCCTTTGATATCACCAGCAACAACTGCGCGCATCGCATTAAAAAAAGCCTCACCACGGTTCCTGCACACAATCAGGGGGATATCCAGCGCCTGTTGAACCGTTTGGGGGGTCTGGTCATCAAGAAAAAGCGTGTTATCGTGGTTGAGCATGTCATCCACTATTATGATGGCATCTCCTTTTGCGTTTTTCAACTGGTCAATCAAGTCCCCGCCGCTGATAAGGCCGGACACAGTTACGGTCTCACCAAACAATGTGTTAACAATGGGCTGTACCCGTGCGCTCAGCCCTTTGGGCGCGTACTGGCGAATCCACCCGTCCAAATAAGGCGCTACCGAGGTGCCACAGGGAAGAATCGCGGTTTTAGACTGTACGATATGATTTGCGGAAGTATGTTGGGTTGCCGCATACCGCAGGCCATCCTCAAACTGGCTAAGCATCCCGATACCATTCTCGATCTGGGCAAAGTGCTCGTAATAAGCAGGCTCCGGCACCTTTTCTCCCGCCAGACTCAGCAGTTCATCCGCCGGGAACACGAAGCGCGTGCCCAGTTCTTTAAGCGCACTTACCTGATATTTCTGCGCCGTTTCCAGTACTTTTACAGCATCTTCCCTGGCAAAAGCGCGGATGGGGGAGAGGCCTTCCCGGTATCGGGTCAGGCCAACCGGCACCAGAGCAAGAGAAAGTGCGGCCGGGTGCAAGGCCATCAAATCCCTTATGGACTGCTCAAGAACCATGCCGTCATTGACGTCAGGGCAGATGACAATCTGGGCGTGAAATTGCAGGGCTGCCTCCTTTAATTGTAATAGGCGCTGCATTAATTTGCCCGCGTGAGGATGGCGGACAAGTGCCTGGCGCACGGCGGTGTCCGTTGCCTGGACAGAAATATACAGAGGCGACGCTTTACGGCGCAGGATACGTGAGAACTCACGGTCGCCAACATTGGTTAGTGTGACAAAATTACCAGCGAGAAGAGAGAGGCGCCAGTCATCGTCCTTGAGATATAATGATTGCCTTAATCCTTTGGGAAGCTGGTCCACAAAGCAGAACACGCAATTGTTTCCACAGGTGCGCGGGCTTCCAATGATTGAATCCTCAAACTGCAGGCCCAAGGGATGCCCGGGTGCTTTTACGAAGTCCACCTCCCGCTGGCTGCCGTCTGGCTGCTTGAGCTGAAGGCGCACATACCTTTTCGCGGTGAGTGCCTGATAATCTATTTCATCCAGGAGTGCCTCACCGTTAATGGAAAGCACCACATCGCCAGGCATGAGTCCCCGGCGCTCAGCCAGGCTTCCCCGGGTAACCGCAGAAATTTTCCGCATCAAAACCTCCTCCAGGAATCCCTCGCATTATGCTGGATAGTGAATTTTATGTCAAGCAAGTACGTTGACTGATAAGGGATTCTGTGATATATTGTCGACTGCCGCATGCGCGTTTGGAGAGTTGGCTGAGTGGTCGAAGGCGCACGACTGGAAATCGTGTTACGGCTTATACCCGTACCAGGGTTCGAATCCCTGACTCTCCGCCATAGCGGAAAAAGAATCGTACTGACGGTTCTTTTTTTGGCTTGAAATCCCAAGCGCAAAAGGTATGAGGTGAAGAAAACAACTCAACGAATGCATACACGGAAAGACTGTTTTGCGAAAATAAATCGTTGAGGTGCACCATGAGCCAGGCAGTGTATGGTACAAGGGACAGAAAGAGCAATCACATTCAGGAATCTGGTCGCTGGTGTAGGAGTGATTGAAGTGGCAAGGAGCAGGCAATGCTGAAATTGCAGGAATCCTTCGGTGTCCCAGGAGCACCAACGGCCTGAAACTCAAGCGGTGCTTGGTAGAACAATGTGAAAGCGCATATTTCAGCAGTAAGTCCATCAACGCAAACCCACATGGGTTCTCACCCCACGGCTGCTGCATCGTCCCTCCGCCCGCACATTGACATCCTGGCCTTCAGAGGCGAGGATGTTGTCCTGCTGATTTCATTGATTTTCCAAGGCAAGTTAGCATCGCGCGCGTAAGGGCCGGAAACGGGAAACGACCTAATGAAGAACCCCGCCCTTCAGGATCTTGAGGGGCGGGGTTCTTCAAACTAACCAGGTTTTTCCCGGGGTAATTCTGTTATTGCCCCTTGTGACACAGGGCGCGTACGATCAAGCGGTCAGACTTAAAAGATACTGCTCAGCCAGTCCAGCAGGTTGTGCTTCGCGAACACAGCGACGGTGACCAGGGAGACAGTGGCAATCATCTTGATGAAGATGTCCAGGCAGGGACCTACGGTGTCCTTAAGCGGGTCGCCCACCGTGTCACCAACAATGGCAGCATCGTGCGTTGGGCTGCCTTTTTCATGGCCTGGGATGGCACCGGTCTCAATGTATTTTTTGCCATTGTCCCAGGCACCGCCTGCGTTACCGGAAAAGATGGCAATCATGATTGCGGAGATGGTAGAGCCGATGATCAGCCCGCCTACAAAGCGCGGTCCCAGCAGAAAGCCGCAAGCTACAGGCACAACAACGGCCAGCAGGGAGGGGATCTTCATTTCACTGATGGCGCCCTTGGTGGAGATCTCTATGCAGGTCTTGTAGTCAGGCTTGTCCTGTCCGGTGAGGATGCCAGGGATCTCGCGGAACTGCCGGCGTACCTCGTCCACCATCTTGCGCGCGGCCTTGGCCACCGCATCGATAAGAATACCGGAGAACAGATAAGGAAGCGCACCGCCGATGATGGCACCTGCCAGAGTCATGGGCTCAATGATGTTGAGCACCAGGGAGGTGCTGAAGTCGTTGTAGGAGTAAAGGTAGGAAATCATCAAGGCCAGCGCAGCCAAAGCACCAGAACCGATCGCGAATCCTTTGCCGATTGCGGCGGTGGTATTTCCTACAGAGTCCAGGGTGTCGGTGATGCGGCGCACAGCGGGGTCAAGGCCAGCCATTTCAGCGATACCGCCGGCGTTGTCAGAGATGGGGCCATAGGAGTCCACCGACACGGTGGCTGCGACGAAGGACAGCATGCCCATCGCAGCCATGGATACCCCGTACATACCTGCCACCTGGTGAGACAGCAGGATGCCCGCACCCAGGACCACCACGGGGGCCATCGCGCTCTTCATACCCAGCGCCAGGCCCTGGGTGATAGTCAGCGCAGCGCCCTCAATGGAGGCATTCGCCAAACGTATGGTGGGGCTGAACTCGGCGGAGGTATAGAATTCCGCGATCATGCCGATGACCACACCCGACACCACGCCGATGGCGGAGGCCAGCCAGGGCGAAACGAAACCCAGGTTGAAACCCAGCGACTGGCTCAGCAGCGCGCGGTCAAAGCCGCTGAACACCACCAGGGAAACCAGGAAGCCTGCCACGATGGTTATGCCGGAAGCCACATAGGTGGAAGCGTTCAGATCCTTGTGAGGGTCATCGGTCATCTTTTTCTTGAACAGCAGGGAGGCGATGCCGACCACGCAGGCGATCAGGCCGATAGCAACGAAGATCATGGGGAAAAGGATCAGCCGGTTGAGAAGCTCGGTCGTCATCCCGGTACCTTCAGCCAGGGATTTGGAGAACATGTGGTAGGCCAGGATGATACCTGAAGCAATAGAGCCGACGTAGCTTTCCAGCAGATCGCTTCCTAGGCCAGCGATGTCGCCCACATTGTCACCTACGTTGTCAGCGATGGTGGCAGGATTGCGTGGGTCGTCTTCGGGGATGTGCGCCTCTGTCTTGCCTACCAGGTCCGCCCCCATATCGGCGGCCTTGGTGTAGATGCCACCGCCCACTCGGTTAAACATCGCCACCAGTGAACAGCCCAGCGCGTAACCGGAGAGCGTCATCGTAAAGGGGTTGAAGTGCAGGCCGATAAAATTGGTGAAGGAAGCCTCGGTCTCCGCAGCCTGGCCCATTCCCACGCCGAACACCATGTAGATGATAAACAGGCCCAGCAGCGCGAACCCACCCACGGACAGGCCCATCACAGAGCCGCCGCGATAAGCGACTTTGACTGTCTCGCCGATGCTGCGGCTTTCATTGGCCTTGTTGGTCACGCGCACATTGGTGTAGGTCGCGGCCTTCATGCCAACAAGGCCGGCCAGGCCGGACATCAGTGAGCCGATGACCAGCGCGACGGCAGCGTGCCAAGTCGTAAGCACCACCAATACCACGGCAACAAAAGCGACCGTCAGGTAGAGGATCTTGTACTCATAGCTGATGAAGGCATTGGCGCCGATGCGGATGGCACCGGCGATTTCGCGCATTTTCTCGTTTCCCTCTGGCATCCGCTTCACAGTGATATAGTTGAACACCGCAAAAGAGAGCGCCAGGATCGACGCGAACAGGGCAAGCAGGATGATTAAACTCATGTGTTTTCCTTTCGTCGGTCAGGGCCGGAATGATTTTTTGGGCTATCCTTTATCCGCCCTGTCAAGGGCGGTCAGTCTGGGGAAGTGGAAGACCCGGCAGGCATAGGTATTGCCTGAAATCTCCAGCGCGATGACTTGGTTGAATCCATAATCAACGCAACGAGGATCCCAGGCGATTTGATGGCCGCACCCTGCCCAGGGTTCTCTGCGGGGGACGATGGGCTTTACACAGGCATCGCTGCCAGAGAACTATGAAAAATCCACATACCCCCAATAGTATCGCATTATACGAAAGAGACAACACAAAATCAAGTTTTTTCCAAAAATCTGTGTATGGCCTGCATGAAGGCCTGAACGCAACAGCCATGAGTGAAAAACAAGTACAAGGAACGCAAACAAGGAAAGATTGGATTGAAGCGGCAAGGGGCAGCTGATACATTGAACTTGCAGGATTCCTTCGCCGTCCCAGGAAGCACCATCGATCTGGAACCCAAGCGGAGCAAAATGGAACATCGTAAAAGCACGTATTCCTGCATGATGCGGCTGATGGTTGTGCAGAGCGAGATTTGCAATTTTCTGTGATCCCTGGAACAAATACCGGATACAACAGGATACCTCCGGTAGCCTCACGATTTGCAACATGCATTTGCTGTTCAAGGTGCAGCTGAAGGCAAAGAAACCAACGCGGGTCAGGAAGAGAATCCTGGGGCAGAGCATAGACGAACAACCTGATCACATCAACCAGCGGCAGATATTTACGCATTGGGAAGGAGAGGGCATCAACGGCAAAAACAATAAGGGGCATCTGCTGACGCTGGTGGAGCGTAGCATCGGATATGGCATCGTCTGGGATGCCAAGAACCGAGGGGCGGATAAAATTGTAGCTCTGTTGGATCAAATGATGCAACAATATGCGGGTTGTGCCCTGAGATGTTTAAAAAGCATCGCCTTTGACAATGGCCCAGAGTTTTCAGCGGTGGACGAGATTGAAAGCAAGGCGGCTTAACAGCCTGCTATGCCACCCCTTCAGCAGTTTTGAGCGGGGAACCTCGGAGAATTGGAATGGCATTGTCCGCCGATTCATTCCCAAGGGGATGAGGCAGACTGACCTTGATCCGGATATTCTGGTTCGGGTCAACCGCTACATCAACCAACTGCCCCGCATGCGTTTTGGCTACAGAACGCCCGAGGAGTTGTTTGAGATGAAATTGATGGATATAACTGGCTCAGCAAAGCAATCACCCCATGCTGCAACGTGTTGCACATAATTTTACAATGCAGGGTCTTCTTTTTTGAACAAACCAGGCTGTTTTTCGCTTTATTTTTCTGTTCCGGTTAGCTATAATAGAATAGATTAAATACTGGAGGCAATTAATGAAAATTCTGATTGTAAACGCGGGTTCCTCATCCTTGAAATACCAGGTGATGGATATGACAGATGAATCCACCCTCGCCAAGGGACTGATTGAGCGAATCGGCATCCCGGGGAGCTGTCTCAAGCAAACCGTGGGGGAAGACAAGCGCGTCATCGAACTGCCTATGAAGGACCACATCGAGGCCAGCAAACAGATGATCATGGCGCTGACCGACCCCAGCCACGGGGTACTGGAGAGCATGGATGAAATCAGCGCTGTAGGGCACCGGGTGGTACAGGGCGGGGAAATCTTCACCACTTCCACCCTGATTGATGAAGCTTGTATTGATGCCATCAAGGACAACATCCCGCTGGCTCCGCTTCACAATCCCGCAAATCTGATGGGCATCAAGGCCTGCCTCCAGGTGATGCCGGATAAACCCATGGTGGCGGTATTTGATACTTCCTTCCACCAGACGATGGCCCCGCAAGCCTACCTGTATGGTTTTCCCTATGAATACTATGACAGGCTCAGGGTGCGCCGCTATGGCTTCCACGGCACCAGCCATCGCTATGTCTCAAAGCGGGGTGCCCAATTCCTGGGCAAGAACATGACGGATCTGCGAATTATCACCTGCCACCTTGGAAATGGCTCCTCTATCTGCGCTGTGGATCATGGCAGGAGTGTTGATACCAGCATGGGATTGACACCCCTGGAAGGCGTGCTGATGGGTACTCGAAGCGGCACCGTAGACCCAGCAGCTTTGCAGTTCATCATGAACGCCGAACACATAGACATCGATGAAATGCTTGAAATCCTAAACAAAAAGAGTGGTTTTCTAGGTGTGAGTGGTGTAAGCAGTGATATGCGTGATGTTGAAAAGGCCGCTGAACAGGGGAACAAACAAGCGCAGGTGTCCCTTGATATGCTTTTTAGGGGAATAAAAAAATATATTGCGGCGTACGCTGCCATCATGGGCGGAGTGGACGCAATCATCTTCACCGCAGGCATAGGGGAAAACAGCCCTGAACTGCGGGAAGCGGTGCTTAGCAATATGGAGTTTATGGGCATCAGCATTGATAGGGAAAAGAATCGAATCAGGGGAAAAGAAGCGAATATCTCCGGAGAAAAAAGTCAGGTGAAGTTACTTGTCATTCCCACAAATGAGGAATTGGTTATCGCCCAGGATACCAAAGAATTAGTGAGCCAACTATCCTGATGGCGGAACAGTCACGTCGACGCGCGGTGGATGTCTATACGGACGGCGCTTGTTCCGGAAACCCGGGGCCTGGGGGATGGGCAACTATCCTCAAATATGGAAATCATGCCAAAGAGATCAGCGGTGGCATGTCCCACACCACCAACAACCGCATGGAACTGTTTGCCGTGATAAGTGCCCTGGGTGCGCTGAAGGAGGCCTGCCAGGTACATGTGCATTCAGATTCCAGCTATGTGGTGGATGCCTTCAACAAGGGCTGGATAACAATCTGGCAAAAAAATGGTTGGAAGACGGCGGATAAAAAACCGGTGGAGAATCAAGATCTTTGGCGCCTTCTGCTGATTGCCATGCGAAAGCATGATGTGAGTTATCACAAAGTGCCCGGCCATGCTGATCACGCTGAGAACAATCGATGTGATCAATTGGCCAAGATGGAAGTCCGCAAGGTGATAGAGTCCCTTGACCGGTCATCGGGGCCTGGTGTGAGAGAGGGGGGCGGTAGCCCGATCCATTAACCATAATGAACTGTCCATATTATTTATTCGCGAAAGGCATCTTTTGCGAATAAATAAGATGATTTCGGAGTGGGTGATCTGCGTTTAGGTTATTGGATGAAATCGGCGTGTATCCTTATGATTTCTTAATGTCATCCGGAGCATCCCGATCCTCATACTTCACTATCACAGTCGTGTCACTGTGTACTTGTCGCCGATAATATTATTCACATCGGGTATCAACTGCGCAAGGTATGTAAAGCATCCACGCTATTGCTTCGCAAATTCTGGAAAGTTGGTCTCTTGACACAGTTCGACCGCAATTGAATCCATGGCATCGATTCTAAGCGATTTTTGCAGCCTGAGGAGCACAATCC
>JAAYJP010000104.1 GCA_012522875.1 Clostridiales bacterium
AGCAATATCGGGCTTATCATCGCTTGTTTCCCCTTTCATGTTTGTTCGTATGTCTTATCATACCCTGTGCACGGGTTTGGCACACCAGTGTATTCAATCCCTGTCCGGGTATGCTCCATAAAAGGCCGGGCCTGAGCCCTGGCTGAAAGGAGCGATGCATGAAACAGGTGATTTTCGTCCTGCTTGACAGATACGCGGACTGGGAGTTCGCTTATCTGGCGCCGGCCCTTCGTGGCGAAGTGGCCCAGGGCTATCAGGTGCGCTTCGCTTCCAGCGATATGCTCGCCAAAATCTCCATCGGCGGCCTCACCATGCGGCCCCAACTGACCCTCGATGAAATCCCGGAAGACGCCCACGCCTTGGTCCTGATCGGCGCCGCCGGCTCCTGGCGGGAAGATCCGCCGGAGCGCATCGCTCAGCTCGCGCACGCCTTCAAGGACAGTGGGCGGGTGGTGGGCGCCATCTGTGATGCCGCGCGCTGGGCCGGAAGCGTCGGCCTGCTGAATGATGTCCGGCACACCTTGAACGACCCCCATGAAATGGCGGATTTCCCCGGATACACCAATGCCCAGGGGTACCTGCCGGAGGAATCGGTGCGTGATGGCAACATCGTCACCGCCAATGGCAACGCCCCGGTGGCCTTCGCCGCGAACGTGCTCAGGGCACTGGAAGCGGCCCCGGAGAAGGCCATCCAGGAGTACGCTGATTTCTACACCATCGGCTTCCATGCGGCGATGAAGAAGTATGGATATGGCTAAGGCGCCATGCCCTTGATGAGCGGATCGCCGCTGGAAAACAGGCTGAAGCCGGTTCTTCGGGCACGGTGAATGCTGCTTGCCTCCGAACAGGTCTGCCCTATCCCGTCCGTTTTTCCCTGTTGCGCGGCCTTATTCAGGATCGGGCCCGCACCGGGCCTTTGCCGGGTGCCTCCCTTTGTTCTGATCGTTAATGTAGAAAAGGAAAGGCACGCGCCCTTCCTTTTTTATCCGGAAACTGTCTTTTCTATCGGTTCCCCGTAATGACGCCCAGCAGCAGGACGATGGCCAGCAGCACCACCACGGCGATGATGATCTTGTCCATGGTAGCAACGGAGACCTTCAGGCGGCCGTACAGCCGGTCACGCCAGGGAACACGCCCCTTGGCGGTTTCCTCCGCCCCGGCCAGTTCCCCGCGCAATTCCCTGGCGTCCCGTTTCATTTCTTCACGATGTACTTGCGTACGTCGATGGCCACCGCCAGCACAATGATCAGGCCTCGGATGATGTACTGGTAGTAGGGGTTGACGCCGATGAAGTTGAGGGAAAAGTTGATGGCCTGGAGGATGACAGCGCCAATGACAACCCCCTGGATGGTGCCCACACCGCCTGAGAATGACACGCCGCCGATGACGCAGGCGGAGATAGCATCCGTTTCATAGCCAAGGCCGGTGTTGGCGCCCACCGACTGGATGCGCGCCGCCTCCAGGAAGCCGGCGATGCCGTAAAGGACGCCGGCAATCAGGTAGACCAGCATAATGGTCCGGACCACGTTCACGCCCGACACCCTGGCAGCCTCTTCGTTGCCGCCCACAGCGAACATGTTCTTGCCAAGCCGTGTCTTGTTCCACACCACCCACATGATGGTCGCCAAGCCCAGGAAATACAGCACCACCAGCGGGATTTTTACCGTGCCCAGCATCAGGTCCCCGGCCGCCACATCCTTAAAGGTCTGGTTGAAGGTGGAGAGGGCCTGGGCGGTGCCGGACGGTTGTGCCTCGATGAAGAGGCAGTTGGCGCCAAAGGCGATCAGCTGGGTGCCCAGGGTGATGATGAATGCGTGCATCTTGAGCTTGGACACGCCAAAACCGTTGATCAGTGAAAAAATGACGGCGATGACGATGGAGGCCAGCAGCGGCACAATCAGCGGCAGATCCTGGGCCATTCCGGGGAAATAGCGGGATTTGTAGGTGACTGACTGCACCAGGGCCGCGGTGACCGCGGCTGAGAAGCCCATCACGCGCCCGATGGACAGGTCGGTGCCCGCCAGCACGATCAGCCCCGCGCAGCCCAGGGCCAGAATGCCCTTGGTGGAGGCCTGCTTCAAAATATTCAGGATATTGCCAAGGGCCAGGAAGTTTGGCCTGATGATGCTGACGGTAACCAGAATCGCCAGCAGGATGATATACATCGCATAGTGCAGCAAAAAATCCGTCACCCGCTGCCGGTTGAATGCCTTGCCCTGTTGCATTGTCACTCCTCGCCTCCCCTAAACATACATGGCCGCGAGCGTGAGAATGGTCTCCTGCTCGCCGGGAATATCGCCAAAATCCTTGCCCCGCTCCAAGATGCCGGCCATGCGCCCGTTGGACATGACGAGGATGCGGTCACAAATGCCGATGAGTTCGGGCATTTCGCTGGACACCATGATGACGCTCTTGCCCTCTTCGGCCAGCTTTAAAATCAGGCTGTAAATTTCGTATTTTGCCCCCACGTCAATGCCCCTGGTGGGCTCATCCAGCAGCAGCACCTCCGGCGCTGTCAGAAGCCAGCGCCCGATGATTACCTTTTGCTGGTTGCCGCCGGAGAGCGAGCGGATCAGGGTGCGTTTGGTGGGGGTCTTCACATTGAGGGCCTCAATCACCCATTCCGTGTCCTTGTTCATCTTCTTGCCGTCCAGAAGGAGTTTGCCATAGGCACGGACATGGGCAATGATGGTATTGAAGGTGATGTTCCCCTGGGGGAAGATGCCGGTCGCCCTGCGCTCCTCGGTCAAAAGCGAAAAGCCGTTGCGCGTGGCTTTGTCCGGCTGGCTGTTGTCCACCGGTTTCCCATGCAGCACGATATCCCCGCTCTCCTTGGCATAGAAGCCGAACAGGGTGTTCAGCAGCTCCGTCCGCCGGGATCCGACCAGGCCGGAGATGCCAAAAACTTCCCCCTTGCGGACGTCAAAGGAAACATCCCTGAAGGTGGGCTGATACTTTCCGCAGAGGTTTTTGACCTGAAGGGCAACATTCCCCGGCGTGTTGGTCTTGGGGGGAAAGCGCTGGGTCATCTCCCGGTTGACCATCAGCCGGATGATCTCCGCGGTGGTCAGCTTGCCGGCGTCCCGGGTGGCGATCCACATGCCGTCCCGCATGATGGTGACTTCATCGGAAATCTTTAAAATTTCATCCATCTTGTGGGAAATATAGATGATGCCGACGCCCCGGGCTGTCAACTTGCGGATGATTTCAAAAAGGTGCGCCACCTCTTTTTCCGTAAGGGACGAGGTGGGCTCGTCCAACACCACGATTTTGGCGTTGAAGGAGACAGCCTTGGCAATCTCGATCATCTGGCGGCTGGAAACTGACAAGCGGCCGATGATGGCCTTGGGATCGATGTTCATCTGGAGGTCGTCAAAAATGGCCTTGGTGTCCCGGTACATCCTGTCACTGTCCACCAGCCCGCGCTTAAGCGGCAGCCTGCCCAGCCAGATGTTTTCCATGACATTGCGCCTGAGCACCTGGTTCAATTCCTGGTGCACCATGGCTACGCCGTTATCCAGCGCGTGCTTGGGGTCGCGGAAGTTTACCTTCTTTCCCTCCAGCATGATGGTGCCGGCATCCTTTTTATAGATACCAAAGAGGCACTTCATCAGGGTGGACTTGCCGGCGCCGTTTTCCCCCATCAGGGAGTGAACCGTGCCGGCCCGCAGCGTCAACCGCGCCTTGGACAGCGCCTGTACGCCGGGGAAGGCTTTATCAATGTCGGTCATCTCAAGCAGTGGTGCCTGCGTAGTTTCCATGTGCCCTCCGGACTTAGATGAACGAGGCTGCCGGCCACCCGGCAGCCTCGTTGGCAGTATGGGTTATTGTACTTCGGTGATCTTGGCGTAGGGGATGCGGATGCAGTGGTAGGGATCGTCCGTGTAGGTGTACTCGGTGCCGTCCAGCCACTCGCGCCCCAGGGCGCCGTTGATGGCGATGCGGATATTGGCTTTGCCCATGGCGTCGCCGTCCTGCTGTACCGTAGCGGTCATGCCGCCGGTCTTGATGGACTCAAGGGCGGAGTCAACCGCGTCAACGCCGATGATGACCACGCTGGGGTCACCCTCTCTGCCGGTGTTCCAGCCGTAGCCGTTGAGCGCTGCGACAGCGCCCAGGCCCATCATGTCGTTGTTGGCGAAGATCACTTCGATGGCGCCGTCAGGGTTGGCGGCCCACACCGCGTTGATGGCGTCCTGCGCCTGCGCCTGGTCCCAGTTGCACACCAGGGTCTGACCGATCTGCTCCAGCTTCAGGCCCTTTTCAATGGCCGTCTCAACAGAGTAGCGGCTGCGCGCGATGGCCTCATCGTTCTGGGGCTCACCCATAAGCATGACATACTGGAGCACGCCGTCGCCGTTCAGGTCAATGCCGGGGTCCTTGGCATACATATCAGCCAGGATTTCGCCCTGCATGTCGCCCGCCTGGCGCGCCAGGGTGCCGATGAAAATGGTGCCGGTGTCAACCAGCACTTCCTGGGTGGTGTCTTCGGCCGGCTGTTTGTTGTAGAACAGGAAGGGAATGTCCGCCGCCTGGAACATGTCCACCAGCACCTGGCCGTTGGTCACCTCCGCCAGGTTGATGATGACAAAGTCCGGCTTCTCACTGGTGAGGATGGTGGCAGACTCGATCTGCTTGGCCATGTCATCAGCAGCGTCGTACATCTGGAAGTCGATCTTGATGCCCATTTCCTCGGCATAGTACTGGACCCATTTGTCCATTGCCACACGGACGGTGGAGCCATAGGTGTCGTCATATTTCCAGATGAGCGCGCGGATGTCCAGCTCTTCCGGCAGGGCGTTCTCGGCCAGCGCCGCTGTCATGGTGAACAGCAGGCAGAGAACTGTAAGCAGGGATAGGATTTTCTTCATAGATACGGGAGCCTCCTTGATAATAATTTCATCGGCCATGGTGTGAGGCCGCATGATAACGAGGGTGGGCACGCCAATTGCTATCGAATAAATTATGCGCCCATTCTAACGCAAAAAACCGCCTGCGTCAATGCGGGCGGGCGATATTATGATGCAATTTGTTCAATTTAAAACACTATGACCGGAATACCCAGGCGCTTGAAGGGTTCGCTGTGCGCCCGGGGCTGCCTGTTTGTGTCGAAGCCCGGGTCAAACAATACCCCTGCCATGCCATACTTGGCCCCGGCGGCTTGGTGGTAGGGCAGCATCTCCACCCGGACAAGCTGTTTGGCTCCCTTGAGGAACCAGGCGGCTGCCTCCATGTTCTCCAGGCTGTCGTTGACGCCGGGAATCAGCGGAAGCCGGATGATAAACGGCGTTTTCCCCGCGCAGAGCGCCCGGGCGTGGGACAGTATCCGCGCGTTGCCGCTGCCCGTGAATTTCCTGTGGGTCCTGTCGTCCACGGACTTGATATCCAGCATCACCAGGTCAAAGGCCTTCATGGCCTCATCAAACACCTCATCCGGCACATGCCCCGAGGTTTCCACCGCCGTGTGGACGCCCTCAAGCTGATCCAGTACCTCCCGCACAAAGGGCCACTGCCACAACGGCTCCCCGCCGGAAAAAGTGACGCCCCCGCCGCTCATCTGATAAAAGTCCCGGTGTTTTAGCAGCCTTCCGGCCAGATCCCCGGCGTCCCAGGCCTGGCCGGACAGCCGGGGGGGACCTTCTTTAGGCAATAGCATCTGGGGCTCTTTTGATAAGCCCTCCGGATTGTGGCACCAACTGCACCGCAGCGGACAGCCTTTCATGAACACCGTGGTCCTTATGCCGGGCCCGTCATAGAGCGCGAACTCCTTGACATCAAAGACAATCCCCTTTGGCCCGCCCACTATGCCCCCAACTCCGCCCGGCTGATGATGTGGTCCTGATAGCACTTGTCCAGTTCCACAAAGTAGCCGCTCCAGCCCCACACCCGGACGATCAGGTCCCGGTGGCGCTCGGGGTGTGCCTGCGCGTCCAGGAGCTGTTCCCTGTTCACGGTATTCAGCTGCAGCTGGTGCCCGCCCAGGCGCACGAACATCATCACCAGCTGGGCCACCTTGCGAATGGCTTCCCCATTCCTGAAGACGGTATCCGAAAACTCGATGGTGAGCGGCCCCCCGTTGATGGCCCGGGAGAGGTCCGGCTTGGTAAAGGACTTGATCAGAGACAGGGGGCCATTCAGCCTGACATTCAGGGAGGGCGCGTAGTTGGCGGGCAGCGGCTCGCCCTTCATGCGCCCGTCAGGCGTTGCGCCCAGGTCATTGCCATGCCAGACATAATACATCGCTGAGCCTGTGCCTGCCCGGAAAATACCGCCGCGCTCGTTTTTATGCCCTTCCACCGCGCGGGAGAACATATCAAGGAGTTGGACGGCGTACTGGTCGGCCGCGTCATCATCATTGCCCATCTTGGGGCTGTCTTGCCTTAAGGTATCCCTGAGGGCTTCATAGCCCTTGAAATCCGCGTCAAGGGCGGCCAGGAGCACCGGGACCGGCAATTTCTCCCCAAACACGGCTTTCTCCACTGCTGCCAGCATATCAGCCGCCGTGGCCAGGCCGGTGCCATGGAGGCCATAGTTGTTGTATTTGCAGCCCAGGGAAATGTCCTGGCCCTTCTTCAGGCAGCCCTCAAAGAACAGGGACATAAAGGGGGAGGGAATAACATAGAGGCTGCCAAAACTCCCGGCCAGCGCATCCACCCGGGCGAAAACAGCCTCTTCCACCGCCCGGGTGACTTCCTGCATCGATGCGGCGCCCGGCAGCGCCTCCCGTAAGGTGCCTGACACCACCCCGGCGAAGGACAGCGCCCCGATGTTGGGGATGTCCATCCCCTTGCCGGGAATGATGAACTCCCAGCAGGCGGCCACCGCGTAGTCCCGGGCGTCCTCTTCCGCATAGCCCAGGCGCATGAGCCCTTTGATGGCCACATCGTCGTTCTCATACTGGGGGAAGCCCAGGCCAAGGCGGGTGAGTTGGGTCCCCAATTCAAAAATGTGAAGCGGGGTCTGGCTTGAAACCCTGAGGTTGATTTTGGGGTCAATCAGCTTAAGGTCCTGGCAGGCCTTCAGGCACATCTCGCTTAGCAGGTTGAAGCCGTCCCCGCCCTGGGGCGTCATTCCGCCCAATACCATGCTCTGCCCATTATCCCCCTGCTGCATACCGGGGTAAAGGTCGCTGTCACGGTTACAGGCCAGGAAGAACGCCTCCAGCAGTTCAAAGGCCTCTTCCGGGGTGATGTTCCCGGCCTTCAGGTCCTCCTCAAGGTAGGGCATCATATACTGGTCAAAGCGGCCCAGGGTGTTGTGGTAATTGCCCTCGCACCACATGGCAAAGTGCAGGATACGAAGGGATTGCAGCGCCTCCCTGAAGCTCTTTGCGCCCTGGGCGGGCACCCGGGCCAGAATCCCGGCCAGCGCCGTATCCCCGGCCTTTTCCGCCGCAACCCGGTAGCGTCCGGCCAGGTCCAGTACCGCGTCTATGCTGATGGCCATGGCCTGGTGATAAGCCGTGTCCGTGAGCGTATCCCGAAGCGCCAGAAGCCCAACCCTGATCACAGAAGAATAGTCAGGCGACAGGTTGCACACATTGCCGTTTTCATGGATGGTGTGCTTCTTTCTGATATCTTCCCACTCCTTGTCCGTATAGATCATGGGCAGGTTCGGGACGGTGCGGGTAAAGGCAATCATCTCCCCGGGCAAGATGACCGGCGTTTCCGCCTGAAGCGCTGACGTGAGCCTCAGCGCTGTCCGTTCATAATCAGGCACCCCCAGGAGTTGATAGCCGGCGGCTTCCGGAGCTGCCCTAAGCCTGAAGGCGTGATGGCGCTTGTCCCACTGGTATTGCTTGAGCGCTGAAATTCTCTCTGTCACTTTCGTCTCCTTCTTGCGCGTCCCTGATACCGACAGTATAAGCCAATCCGCTTTTCCCTTCAAGACGATTCGCCTGAGGAATAAGGGCCCAACCCGTGACCCGGCCGCCAACATGTGGTAAGATAGCACCATGCAATTATATCAATGCCTTGTGAAGGAGGATAACCTATGAATCTCAGCCAAAACTATACCTTCTGGTTCTGCGTTGGTTCCCAGGAACTATACGGCCCCCAGGTGCTGGACAATGTGGCCAGCCACGCCCGGGAAATGGTGGAAGGGCTCAACGCCTCAGGCGCCCTGCCCTTTCCGCTGACGCTCAAGCCAACCATGGTAACAGGCGGCATGATCCGCCAGGTGTTCAACGACGCCAACCTGGACCCGACCTGCGCCGGGGTAATCACCTGGATGCATACCTTCTCCCCCGCCAAGTCCTGGATCAGGGGGCTTGAGGAATACCGCAAACCGCTGCTGCACTTCCTCACCCAGTATAATGAGGAAATCCCCTATGACGACATCGACATGGACTTCATGAACGAAAACCAGTCCGCCCACGGCGACCGGGAGTTCGGCCACATGGTGACCCGGCTGGGCAAGGAGCGTAAAGTCATCGCCGGCCACTGGAAAGACCCGCAAGCCCGGGAGCGCATCGCTGCCTGGATGCGCACCGCCGTAGGCATTGTTGAGAGCGGCAAGGTGCGGGTCATGCGCATGGCGGACAACATGCGCAATGTGGCCGTCACGGAGGGCGACAAGGTGGAAGCCCAGCAGGTCTTCGGCTGGGAGATTGACGCCTACCCCTCCAGCGAGATCGCGGGCGCCGTGGGTGCCGTGAATGATTCCGACGTGAACGCCCTGGTGGACGAGTACTACAGCCTCTATGACATCATCCTGGACGGGCGGGATCCGGATGAGTTCAGGCGCCATGTGGCGGCCCAGGCCAAAATTG
Source organism: Clostridiales bacterium (assembly GCA_012522875.1). Taxonomy (GTDB): domain Bacteria; phylum Bacillota; class Clostridia; order Christensenellales; family Aristaeellaceae; genus UBA6115. The sequence goes on from JAAYJP010000104.1 coordinate 8,771, forward strand.
AGATCGGCATGGAACGCTTCATGCTGGAAAAGAACTACCACGCTGTGGTCACCCACTTTGACGACCTGGAGGGCCTCCAGCAGCTGCCGGGCCTGGCCATCCAGCGCCTGGAGGAAAAGGGCTACGGGTTTGGCCCCGAGGGGGACTGGAAAACCGCCGCGATGGTGCGGGTCATGAAGCTGATGACGGCCGGCATGAAAGACAAAAAGGGCACCTCGATGCTGGAGGACTACACCTATAATATGGTGCCCGGCAAGGAAGGGATCCTGCAGGCCCATATGCTGGAGATCTGCCCCTCCCTGGCCGACGGGCGCCAGGCCATCCGCTGCCTGCCGCTGTTGATGGGCAACCGGGAGGACCCGGCCCGCCTCGTTTTCACCTCCAAAACCGGCCCGGGCATCGCCGTGTCCCTCATCGACCTGGGCACCCGCTTCCGCCTGATCATCCATGAGGTGGACTGCAGGAAAAACGAAAAGCCCATGCCAAAGCTGCCTGTGGCCACCACCTTCTGGACACCCAGGCCGGACTTCAAGACGGGCCTGGAAGCCTGGGTACTGGCCGGCGGCGCGCATCACAGCGCTTTCTCCTTTGATCTCTCATCTGAGCAGATGGCGGACTGGGGCCGCCACATGGGCGTTGAGTGCGTGGTGCTGGACAAGGATACCACCATCAAGTCCCTCAGGCAGGATATGATAGTGGGCAGCCTCTACTACCGGAAGTGAGGGCAGAATGAACGAACACAGAGAATTTATTTCCTCAGGCCAGGCCATCCTGGGCATCGAACTGGGCTCCACGCGGATCAAGGCCGTACTGATTGACGACAAGCACAGCGTTTTGGCCTCCGGCGCCTTTGACTGGGAAAACCAGCAGGTGGACGGCGTGTGGACCTATTCCATGGACCTGGCCTGGGAAGGCCTGGCCGGGGCCTACCTGGACCTGAAGCGCCAGGTGAAGGCGCGTTACGGTGTGACCCTCACCAGGCTTAAAGCCCTGGGCGTGAGCGCCATGATGCACGGCTACCTGGCCTTTGACGGGCAGGACCGGCTCCTGGTTCCCTTCCGCACCTGGCGCAACACGATGACGCTGGAAGCAGCGCAGAAGCTCACGGATGCTTTTGCCTTCTCCATCCCCCAGCGCTGGAGCGTGGCCCACATTTACCAGGCGATTTTAAGCGGTGAGCGCCATGTGGGGAACATCCGCTTCCTCACCACCCTGGCCGGCTATATCCACTGGGGGCTGACCGGGGAGAAGGTGCTGGGCATCGGGGACGCCTCCGGCATGTTTCCCATTGACCCGGATACGCCCGATTATGACCGGGAGAAGCTGGCCGCGTTTTCACGGCTGACAAAAGAGTACGGCTTCCCCTGGGAACTTCGTGACCTTCTCCCCCGGGTGCTGCCCGCCGGGCAGGACGCGGGACGCCTGACAGCTGAGGGCGCCAAACGCCTTGACCCCCAGGGCGACCTGGCCCCCGGCACGCCCCTGTGCCCGCCGGAGGGGGACGCCGGCACCGGCATGACTGCCACTGGAGCCGTGGCCGCAGGGACCGGCAATGTCTCGGCCGGAACCTCCATCTTCGCCATGGTGGTATTGGAGAAAGCCCTAAGCCGCGTCTATCCTGAAATCGACATGGTGACCACCCCTGCCGGGAACCCGGTGGCCATGGTGCACTGCAACAACTGCACCACCGACCTGAACGCCTGGGTGGATCTCTTCGCCCAGTTCGGAGAGGAAGCGGGACTCACCCTCACCAGGAACCAGATCTATGAGGCCTTCTTTTCCGCCGCGCTCAAGGGCCTGCCTGACGCCGGCGGCCTGTCCGCCATCGGATACCACTCAGGCGAACACATCACGAACTTCGAGGAGGGGCAGCCGCTGCTCCTCTACCCGGCAGACGACCAGTTCACCTTCCAGAACTTCGCCAGGGCCGTGCTGCTGTCCACCGTGGCCACGCTTTCAATCGGCATGGAAATCCTCAGGAAGGAAAAGGTAGCCCTCACCCGTGTGCTGGGCCACGGCGGGCTGTACAAAACCGGGGATGCCGGCCAGCGCTTCACGGCCGCGGCCCTTGATGCCCCCGTCTCCGTCCTGGCCACAGCCGGGGAGGGCGGCGCCTGGGGCATCGCCCTTTTGGCCGCCTATCTCACCCGCAAACAGCCCGGCGAAACCCTGGCCGGCTACCTGGACCAGCGTGTCTTCAAGGCCCTTCAGAGCAAGACCCTTGCGCCTGACCCCAAAGACCTGAAGGGCCTGGCGGGCTACATCCAGGCCTTCAAGAAAGGCCTGGGCGTTGAGCGGGCGGCGCTTATCCACTACAAGGGAGCTCATCATGCTTGAAACGCTGAAAAACGCTGTTTATGAAGCCAACATGGCCCTGCCGCGCTACGGCCTGGTCACCTTCACCTGGGGCAATGTGAGCGCCAGGGACCCTGAAACCGGCCACATCCTCATCAAGCCCAGCGGGGTTGACTATGAGGCCTTAAGGCCTGAGGACATGGTGGTGCTGGACCGTGATGGCAACATCATCGAAGGGCATCTGCGCCCTTCCTCCGACACGCCCACCCACCTGGCGCTCTACGCCCGCTATCCGGAACTCCACGGCATCGTCCACAGCCATTCCCCCCAGGCCACCGCCTGGGCCCAGGCTGAGCGGGCCATTCCCCTCTACGG
>JAAYJP010000105.1 GCA_012522875.1 Clostridiales bacterium
AGGAAGGAAAAAACTCGCCTGCGCGGCAGCACGGTGCTGGATGAAACCCCTGCCGCACAGTGAAGCAGATCCGGCCTCCTGGATGCCGGAGCAAGGGAACAGCAGAGGCAGTGCCGTGGCGAGGTGTAAAGCATGCGTATACACAAGATCAGGTGTTCACTCCCGCTTTTTAAGCCAGCGGAAGGAGCCGGGGGATGGCGCCGCGGACGGCCTGAGCCGGAGTGGGGGCCGCCCTGATTCCGTTGACATCACACAGACGCCGAAATATACTGGGAACGAACATAGAGGGCCATGGCGCACGGATGGATTCCGTTTTTATATTCGGAAAGGACATCAGCAATGACGACAGAGCCCATCATTAGAACAGAGAGCGCCGGACACGCCCCGGATGCGGCGGAACGCGGCCTTGCGGTCCGCGGGCTGTCCAAATCATACGGGAAGGAAAATGTTCTGCGCGGGGTGAGTTTTTCCTTGCTTCCCGGATGCGCCCTGGGAGTATGCGGCAGCAATGGCGCCGGAAAAACGACCCTTTTGCACCTGCTGGCCTCGGTGCTGCAGCCGGACAGCGGCGTGATCACGCTGTTTGGCATCCAGGCGGGGCGCAGCCGGGCTTACCGGCAAAAAATCGGCCTTGTCCCGCAGGAAATCGCCCTCTCTGCGCGCCTGACAGTGCGGCAGAACCTGGAGTTCTGGTCTTTGGCCAGCGGCCTGAAGGGCAGAGAGAAGGATAAGGCGGTTGAGGAGGCCGTCCGCCTGACAAATATCGGTGCATTTCAGGACAAACGGGTCTCCCGCTGTTCGGGCGGAATGTGCAGGCGGGCAAACCTGGCCGCGGGGCTGGTGGGCAACCCTGCCCTGATTCTCCTGGACGAACCGACAGCGGGCATCGACGAGGAAAACCGAGACGCGGTTTTGCGTTCCGTCGCCGGCCTGGTACAAGAAGGCCGCATGGTCATCATGGTAAACCACTACCATCAAGAGCTGGAGGCCGTCTGCGGCAGCATCATTACGCTTAAGGATGGATCCCTGGACGAAAGCGCGGCGCCGGCCCCGCGGGCGCGTTGAAATGCTGTTTGGATTCATCGGCTTTCATCTGCGCGAAACGCTCACAGTGCGTACGCTTGTCTTATTCGCAGCTGTCCTCCTGGCAACGGCTTTTCTTTTTCTGGCGATGCCCTACCTCGCGGTTTCGGGGGATCGCATCTCCTACGAGCTCTCGCTTTCCATCGTGGATCCGGATCAGAGCCTGATTTCAGAGGCCCTGGCTTCATTGATGGGAAATATGAACAATATGGGGGAGGTATACCGCGAAGACATTGAAACGGCGCGGGCGCGCCTTTCCAGCAACGAGATTCTGATGATTATCCAAATGCCTCCGGGGTTTTATGACATCAGCCTCAGTCTGGAGAAACGCCCGCCCATTACCCTGTGGCTCAACCCCCGCATGCCCGCCGAAACAGCGATTTTTGTCCGCGCGCTCCGCAGTTTTTCCGATAGCATTGCGGGTATCCAAGCTGCATACGTGTCCTTTGGTGAATTGATCCGCCCGCTGTACAGCGATGTCAACGACTACAATCAGGAGCTGACGGATACCTTTTCCCAGCTTGCCGTCTGGGCGCTCACCCGGCGCGCTGTTGTCACCACCGATGAAACCGCGCGCATGAGCACGCCTTTGCATGTCATTTCAGGCCTTATGTGCCTCATGTGCATGCAGATGGGGCTGCTGATGATGGCGCAGGCAGCTGAGGAAAGAAAAAGCGGCGTGATGGTCCGGATGGCACTGTCCCAGGCGCCGTGGTGGGCCTCCCCGCTGGCACGCCAACTGGCAGGGCTGCTCTGGGCAGGGGTCGCGCTGGCCCCAATGGTGACGGGGTTGAAAATCTACTATCCCCAGGCACGGCTGGAATATATCCTGCCAGCCATTTTCGGGCTTTTCTGGGTGACCGCTGCTGTTTGCCAGGGAGCGGGCTACCTGTCAGGCGGCAGTGTTTTCGCATTGCCCGGAATGTGGATGGCCATCCTGGTTTTCCTGCTGCTGGGCGGCTGTATCTATCCCCAGACCCTATTGCCCGATGCCCTCAAACCCCTGATGGCCCTCTCCCCGGCCCATTTCGC
>JAAYJP010000106.1 GCA_012522875.1 Clostridiales bacterium
GGTGGTCAGCACATAGCCGGCGGCCGCCGGGTCCCCGCCGGGGGGCGGGGTGGGGCCAGGCATCTTGCCGTTGAGGTAATCGATGACCTCAGCCGCCGTCAGGGGCCTGACACAGTCGCCCCTGAGGAAACCTGTGCGCCCGCCCGAATTTACCTGATACCAGTTATAGCCCTGATGGCTCACCACCGGGGAGGTGAGGGCCAGGACCAGGTCCTTGTCCACCCGTCCCAGGATGCTGGAGGAGCCGGGGGCCTGGCGCAGGTTGATGGCGGATTTGGTGGTGAGGATATAGCCCATTTCACCGACAGGCGGCGTGGGCGTCGGAACCGTAGACGTGGGGGTGGGGTCAGGTCCCGGCACACCCGGGCCCTTGGTAATCTGGATCACATCAGAGCGCACCCAGCCGCGGCCTTTGGGGCTGTCCACCTGGTACCAGGTGTAGCCGAGAGCAGAGGATACGCTGAAGTAGGCCAGCTCAAGGTCCCGGTCCAGCTGCGCCAGCGTGTCGCCCGCGGGGGCGTTTCTCAGGTTGACGCCGCCTTTGACCAGCTTCAGGTAGCCAGTGGCCGGAACAGTGGGGGTGGGGGCAGGCGTGGGGCCGCCTGTGGGCTGGGGCAGCCCTTCCACGATCTCATAGCAGTCGGAGCGCACATAGCCGTATTGGCTGCTGGCCTGGTCATACACGTACACCCAGAAGTAGCCGCCAAAGTAGGTGGGCGCGTTGAAGTAGCCCAGCTCCAGGCCCCTGGGCATCGTCGCCAGAACCGGGCCGCCGGGGGTCTGGCGCAGGTTGACCCCTCCCAGGGTCAGCCGCACGGTGCCCTGGCCGGCGCCGGGTGTGGTGGGCGCAGGGGTGACGGTGACAACAGGGCCTTCGCCCCCATCAGTGATGACATAACAGTCGGAGCGCACATAGCCCTTCAGCCCGCTGCGGTCATGGGCCACATAGGCCCAGTAATAGCCGGAGTGGTAAACCGGGGCGCCGGTATAGGGCAGAATGGTGCCCACGTCAAATTTGAACAGGGAGGTGCCACCCGGAGTTGCCCTGAGGTTGGTGCCCGGCAGGGTGATGCTCAGGTAGCCGCTGGAAGCGGGAGCGGGGCCGGGAGTGGGAGTGGGCGTGGTTCCGGAGGACATATCCGCCGGCAGGGTGCCGCTGTTCAGCCAGGCCGTGGCTTCCGCCTGGCTCAGGACGCGGATGTGCTCCTCCTGCACATAGCCCGTGTAGTTGCCTGACTGGGCTTTGTACCAGCCATTGGCAGGGCCTTCCAGAATGTTCAATTGGGCATGGAGGGAAAGTGCCGTGACCGCGATGCCGCCGGGCGTCTGGCGTAGGTTGGCGCCGCTGATCCTGGTCAGGGCATAAGTGGCCGTTGCCTGAGGCGTGGGGGTAGCCGTCACAGCGGCGGCGCTGGGCTTGGCTGTGGCCTCCCCGGTTTGGGTGGTGTATTCATAGCAATCACTGCGGATATAGCCATACTCGTCCTGATCCTCAAAGAAGACGTACTGCCATTGGTAGGTGCCCTTCTGCACCGGGCCGCCGTAATAGGGCAGGATCGTGCCCTTGGGGATCTGGGCAAAGATTTTGCTGCTCTCCGGCTGTTCCCGGAGGTTGGTGTTGGCCAGGATGATTCTGACATAGCCGGAGGGGGCCTGATAGACGGGCGGCTCAGTCACGGCCGGGGCCAAAGTCACGGTGCCGCCCGTGGGCGCCTGGGTGGCGGAAGCGGCGCCGCCATAAACCTGGGGCTTGGCCACCAGCCAGCCCGCTTCCTCCGCCTGGGTGAAGGGGCGGAACACATCTCCCCTGAGATACCCTTGCGTGGCCTCCCGGTTGGGGAAAACAGGCAGTTTGGTCTCCACCTTGTACCAGGTGTAGGTGCTGCCTTCAATGGTTTCCAGGATTTTGCCCACCCAGCCCAGGGGCAGGCGGTCCAGATAGTCGGAGGTGTCCATGCCCGGACGGATATTGACATTATCCATGATGGTCATGCCGTATTCGGAAACCGCCTCGGCCGTTACCGGCACCAGGGACACAAGCACCGCCAGCGACAGCAGCAAAGCCGCCAGGCGTCCAAGCCTGCCTGTGGTTTTTTCTTTCTTATGCATATACGCACCCGTTCCTTCCCAAATTCAAGCCCCCAGGGAGACGTCAGTTTCTTGCGCTTCATTCTATTACAAATTCATTACACGGTCAAGGCAATTGGGCATGGAATCGCAAAAATGTTCGCCGCAGCAAAGCATTGCCAGCAAGATTCAAGTCCCTTATAATGATAAAGGATAATAAAAGGCAGCAAGGAGGGATCTCTTTTGTTGGATATGCATGAAAAATACCAGCAATGGCTGGTTCTCAGCCAGGAGGATGGCGCCCTGGCCCAGGAACTGGAGTCAATCCGGGGGGATCACAAAGCCATTGAGGACCGCTTCTACCGTGAGTTGGCCTTTGGCACAGCGGGTATGCGGGGCGTTCTGGGGGCCGGCCCCAACCGCATGAACCGCTTCACCGTCAGGCGTGCGGCCGCGGGGCTGGCGGACTACCTGCGCCTGGACGCGGGGACGCCTTTGGGCCCGGTGGCCATCGCCTATGATTCAAGGCGATTCAGCAGCATCTTCGCCCTGGAGGCCGCCCTCATGCTGGCTGCCCGGGGGGTCAGGGCCTTGCTGTTTGACGCCCTGCGCCCGGTGCCGGTCCTCTCCTTTGCCGTCAGGCACCTGGAGGCGGCTGCCGGCGTGGTGATCACGGCCAGCCACAACCCCCCGGAATATAACGGATTCAAGGCCTACGGCCCGGATGGCGCCCAACTCTCTCCCGAGGCAGCCCAATGCGTGACCCTCAGGATGGAAGCGCTCTCCTATGAGGCGCTCAAGCCCATGCGGGAAGAGGAGGCGCTGGAAAAAGGCCTGCTCACATACATCGGCGAAGATGAGGCGGACGCCGCCTACACCCGCATGGTGCTCTCCCTTCAGATACGGCCGGATATCGTAAAGAAGCTGGGAAATGATATCAGCATCGTATTTACTCCCCTGCACGGCGCGGGCAACCTGCCCGTGCGCCGGGTGCTCAAGGAGGCGGGATTCTCCCGGGTCATCGTGGTGCCGGAGCAGGAAATGCCCGACCCCGGCTTCCCCACCGTCAAGGCCCCCAACCCGGAAGACCCGGGCGCCTTTGCCCTGGCGATTCCGCTGGCGCGAAAGACAGGCGCCAC
>JAAYJP010000107.1 GCA_012522875.1 Clostridiales bacterium
AAACCGGCCGCGGCCAGGAAAAGCTGGCTGCGGTTTTTAACAAACTCCAGGAAACCCGTGGTGAAGGAAGGCTTGGCTGTTATGCCGCCAGGCGTGCGCCGGGGATCCCTGACATACAGGAGGATAAGGGCCAGGACAAGCAACGCCAGCAGCCCCACCACCAGGAAGGTGGTGCGCCAGCCAACGGCATCCCGCAGCAGGGGGCCCAGGAGGCTGGCCAGCGTGATGCCCATGGGCGGGGACGCCAGCAGGATGCCCAGCGCCACGCTCCGCTCTCCCGGCTCAAAAACACCGGAAATCACTTTGGAGCTGCAGGAAAAGACGAAACCGCCGGCGATGCCGCTGAGCAGGCGGAATACCAGCCCTGCGCCAAAGCCCGGGATGGTGCTCATCAAAACGGAAGACAGGCCGCCTATCGCGGTGCTGATGACAAGCAGGAGCTTGGGGCCGACCCGGTCAGCCAGGATGCCGCCGGGCACCTGGGTGATAATATAGCCCAGGAAAAAGGCCGACATGTACATGCCTGCCTGGGCTGTGTTCAGGGCAAATTCGCCGGACACCGCGTTCATCAGGGAGCTGTAGATGTACCTTCCCAGGAAGGTGTAGGTAAAAGCGGCTGTCACCGCCAGAAGCGCCAGCCATTTATTCCGTTTTGCCCTGCTGATTGCGATGGTTCCTTCTGTCATGGCGTCTCCTCCCTTGGCATGGGTTTGTGGCTTTTCATGTAGGTAAAAAGGCCCGCTGCCACCAGATTCCCATGCTGGTTCCAGGCTTTCACCTCGCAGGCGAGGATGGTTTTGCCGTGCCTGAGTTCCTGCCCCTCCATCCGGAGGAAGTCCCCCAGGAAACAGGGTGCCAGGAAGTTCAGCTTTCCTTCCAGCGTGGGGCAGACCGTGGGCTCATACGCGCAGGCACAGCCCGCGGTGGTGTCCGCCATCGTGAGGAGGACACCGCCGTGCAGCGTGCCCATGGGGTTTAGGTGCTTTTCTTCCACCTTCAGGGTAAAGACGGCCCGGCCGGGTTCAATGCGCTGGATCTGGCTGCCAATCAGCGCGTCAAACCCACGCACACCGGCCCTTAGGATCTCCCCTGCCTGGGTTGCCGGTTTATCCGGCATGCTGATCCGAAGGGAAAGGGAACCTGTAGCGGTTTTCCGCTTCTTCGCCCTGCCGGGCACAGGTCAGAAAGTCCTTGATGGCGCTGGCGTCACGCAGCCCTTCCAAGGCGCCCCGGGCCAGGGATTCCATCTCGTTTTCCCCCGGATACACCGTGATGGGTGCGATGAAGCCACACATCTGGCGGATTTGCTCCACGATGCCTTCGTTATAGGCAATCCCGCCGGTGATGAGGATGGCGTCGACCTGGCCCTTCAATACAGCGGCCTGGGCGCCAATGGCTTTGCAGGTCTGGTAGATCATCGCGTCAAGGCACAGGCGGCTTTTCTCGTCCGTCTCGGCGTTTTTGGTGACGGTGCGCACATCGCTTTCCCCCAGGTAGGCGTACAGGCCGCCCTGGCCGTTGAGCATTTTGTGCACCTGCTGATAGGTGTATTTGCCCGAGAAGCAAAGCCGAGCCAGGTCCCCCACCGGCAGGGCGCCGGTGCGGTTGGTGGAGAAGGGGCCGTCCCCTTCCAGGCCGTTGTCCCCGTCCACCATGCGACCCTTTTGATGGGGCGCCACAGAAATCCCCCCGCCCAGGTGGACGACGATCAGGTTCAGGTCCTCATAGCGCAGGCCATTTTCCCGGGCGTAGCGCTTGGCTGTCGCCTTATGGCTCAGGGCATGGAAGGAGCTGCGCCGGTTTATGAGGGGATGGCCCGACAGCCTGGCCACCGGCTCAAACTCATCGGTGATGGGCGGATCCACAATCAGGGGGATGGCCCGGCATTCCCTGGAAAGGGCGAAGGCTATTTTGCTGCCCAAATCACAGGGATGGCTGCCATAAAGCCCGCTTGCCTGCTGTTCAAGCATTTCCGGAACCACCTTGTACACGCCGCCCACCAGGGGCTTGGTGTGCCCGCCGCGGCTGACAATGGCGTCCAGATTATCAAGCTGGATGTCATGCTCCTCCATGAAGCGGTTAATGTATCCGATCCGGTACCGGTCCTGGTCCATGAAGGAGGGAAAGGCGTTGGTTTCTGAGGCGGGGTGCTCGATGTTGGCCTTGGCGATAGCCTTTTCGTCCTCGCAGTAGGCCAGTTTGGTGGAAGTGGAGCCAATGTTCAAAACCAAAATCCTGTGCATGGGCGTCACTCGCTTTCCGCGCCATAGACTGCAAGCGCAATGGTTAAAAGCTTTCCCTGGCGGGATTCGGTCCTGGAAGTAAACACCAGGGGGGCCGATGCCCCCACGGTGGCAGCAATGACTGTCTTATTGGCGATATAGGTGATCGCCTTGGTGAGGGCGTTCCCTACGCCCAGATTGGGCACCAGGATGATGTCCGCGTCGCCGGCCACCTCGCTTTCGATGCCCTTGGCCTGTGCGGCTTCTTTTGAGACGGCGTTGTCAAAGGCCAGGGGGCCGTCCACCACGCAGCCTTTGATCTGCCCGCGCTGGGCCATTTTGCTCAAGGCCGCGGCGTCCACCGTGTCCTGGATGTCCGGGTTGACCACTTCCACCGGGGCCAGCACAGCCACCCGGGGGCGCTGGATGCCCAGCCTGTGGGCCAGATCCACCGCGTTTTGGAGGATCTCCGCC
>JAAYJP010000108.1 GCA_012522875.1 Clostridiales bacterium
CAGACACAGACCACGACTGTCAGCGGATACTATTCGCGCTTCACCCGTCAATTTCCCACTGTGGACGCGCTGGCGCAAGCGCAGGAGCAGGCTGTGCTCAAGGCCTGGGAAGGGCTGGGCTATTACAGCCGTGCGCGTAACCTGCACAAGGCCGCCAAATCTATCGTTGAAGAGCGCCAGGGCAGCCTGCCGCAGACGGCTGAGGATTGGCAGCGCCTGCCCGGTGTGGGGCCTTACACCGCGGCGGCTATTGCCAGCATCGCTTTTGGTGAGCCGGTGCCCGCCATTGACGGCAACCTCACCCGTGTCATCTGCAGGTTATATCAGGTGGAAGAGGACCCCTCGGTTCCCTCGGTCAAACGCCGGCTTTATGATTTGGGAAGGGAACTGATGCCCAAAGACCGTCCCGGGGACATGAACCAGGCGCTCATGGACCTGGGAGCCACCATTTGCCTGCCCGGCACACCGGATTGCCCCCGCTGCCCGATCATTGCCTTCTGCCAGGGGGAAAAAGCGGGGCTGGCGGAAAGCCTTCCCAACCTTTCCCCTAAAACCCCCCCCAAGTCAGTGCCTGTGGCCGTGGGCGTGATTTTTCGGGACGGCAAAGTGCTATTGGTGAGGCGCCGGCAGGCGCTGCTGAAGGGCTTATATGTCTTTCCGCTTATTGAGGGGGAGAGTGATGCCAAAGCCCTTAACCGTAAGTTGGAAAAGGACGGAATTCATGTGGATGATTTGGAGGAAGTGGGCCAGGCCCGGCACATCTTCACCCACCGGATATGGCAGATGCGGCTGTACGCAGGGTATTCGAAGGACGGCTCGCCCGATACCGGGGGCATTTGGGCTGATACAAAGGGCCTGGAAGCCCTTCCGCTGCCCGGTGCTATGCGTGCAGCCCGACAGTACGCCGTTAAAACACTCTCCCAGGATATGCGTTTCAAGGCGATAATAAGCGCTGTTCCGTGACAGAAGGGTACCGGTGGGCCCAACCCTCTTGCTTCGTTCCCTGCCGGATGAGAGAAAAGGAGCCTTGGCTATGAATGGCAATCCGCCCAGGCGTATGTTGCAGGGGTAGATTGCGACCAGCGGGAACGCCCCCTTGGCCTTCCTGAAAATGGTTTTACATCTTTAAACACGGTCCTGGGGCAGGCGTCTATAGTAATCCATAAGCGCTTGGCCGGCGATGCTTGTTACGGGCTCTTCGCCATAACCGCGCTTCCTTAAACCCTGGATAAGGGCGGGAAAATCTGAGGGATTGTCAAGGCCAGATGGCTTCGAGGGGATGCCGTCAAAATCACTTCCGAAACCTACCATGCCCGCACCGCCCAGCTGGTGCATGTGATCGATGTGGTCAATGAGGGTGTTGATGTCACAGGGCTGGCCGGGATCTGCCAGGAAGCTGGGGTAGAAATTGAGGCCCACAAATCCGCCGGCACGAAACAGATCTCTGAGCTGGCCGTCTGTGAGGTTGCGCGGGTGGTCACGCAGCGCCCGGCAGCAGGAGTGGGATGCCAGGGGCGGGGCGTCGGTTTTATTCAGGATGTCATAGAATCCCGCGATGTTCAGGTGTGAAACATCCACGGCGATGCCCAGGCGCTGCATCTCTTTGACGGCGCGAAGCCCGTAGGGCTTCAGCCCCTGGTCTTCGTTGACACAGGCGGGGATGCCCAGGGCGTTTTCATAATTCCAGGTAACAGCTGCCATGCGCACGCCTTTTTCCCGGTAGGGGGCGATGGTGTGCAGGCCCGAGGCGAACACCTCACAGCCCTCGATGGACAGCATGGTCCTGACCACGCCTGCTTCCGCCTCGCTGGGGTCAAAAGCCTGCCGCCAGCCCTGGGCTATCAGCGCTTCGAAGGCTGCCAGCATGTCCGCAAATCGCTTTTCGATTATGACCGGATCTTCATCCTCCCCCACGAACATGGCCAGCACCTGCAGGCTGACACCGCCCTTTTCCAGGCGCTCCATCGTCACATCCAGCTTATCCGTGCTGCCACAGGCGATTTGGTAGAGCGTATCCGCGTGGGTATCGCAGATTATCATAAAGCCTCCTTACGCATTTCCCGGTGTGATTGCCGGGTTGGTTTATTATTGGACGCGCTTTGGGGCTGGCCCTGATGATCCGTCTGGCAGTTCACCCCAATGCCTGCACGCCTGCCGCCAAAGGTCTTGCAGCCATGCTGGGCGGGGGTGTTGGTCAGGTTGACGCCCTGCTCAAGGCGCTCTGTCGGACCCTGCGTCTTTTGCGCCGGATTGTCAATAAGGCGGCCAAAAGCCATCCGGTTCATCGGGTGGCGATAGCCTTTGTTTTAATAGTCCGGATTCGCCGTTTTCCAGCCAGGTGCCCTCTGGTTCCCTGCAATGCGGCAACTGAATTCTCCCACGGGCTGGCCATCAATCCTGATGCTGCAAAGGGGGCATTTTGCCCCCATTGTGCCGGACAGCCCCTGTGGCTGTTTCAAGGCTCTGGTTCAGGCCATTGGGAAAACCGGCATGCGCCATCACCGTCCTGCCAAAGCACAAGAAGCCCAGGCTGACCCGGCCTTCTTGCCAAGCCACAGGCTCAGACTACAAACGGTTTCAGTTCTTCCAGCAGGTCGTCACAATTGTCTGCGTAGACCTCCAGGGTGATAGGCTTGGAAAGATCCAGCGAGAAAATTCCCAGGATGGACTTGGCGTCCACCACATGGCGGCCTGCCCTCAAGTCCATGTCATAGCTGTAGCGGTTGGCTACATTGACAAAAGTCTTGACCTCTTCTGCGAAGCTGAGTTTGATCGGTATGGATTTCATATGCCTTCCTCCTATAATACGCTTAAAGCAGTATACATGATCTGGTTTGCTGTAACAAGCTACGTGCGCTGGGGTTCAATGGATTTTGCTTTTGTCCAGCCCATCCATGTAAGCCTCCAGCTCCGGGGTAATCCTGGCGATGGTACCTGGCTCAAAGGGGTTATTCAACCCGCATTCCTTTAGCAGCGCTGTGAAGGGAATCCTCCCGGCACGGCGGCAGGCGTTAAGATAGCTCTGCCAGGCGGCCTGAGGATCTTTCATGTTCCAGATGAAATACTGGTGGGCGCAGACCTGGGAGAGGGTATAGTCCAGGTAGTAGAAGGGCATGCTGTAGATGTGGCTTTGCTTCTGCCAGCGCGCTCCGCCCTGAAGATAAGGGAACCCGGAGTAGTCCAGATGAGGCAGGTAGACCTTTTCGATTTCCCGGTACTGCTTGTTGCGC
>JAAYJP010000109.1 GCA_012522875.1 Clostridiales bacterium
CTAATGCAGTAGAATTGGAAACGCAGGAGGCAAAAAAAAACAAAACCTTTCACATGGCCGTCGTTTTGATGCGGAATTCCCGCTCTTCACTGATGTGAGGGACGGAATTTTTTCGGGTTGTTTTCCAGCGTTTTTTGATTGGCCGGGATTTTTCCAGGCCTTTCATGTTCCGCGCTTGGACATTTTTTCCAAAAGCTTGAGAAAGGAAGCGTAATCCGCTCCTAACTTTCCCTTTTCCCATCCCTTGCGGCAGATGGCATCCTACTCCGTCCTTCCACTCGATACTGCCAGGTGAAATCTCCGTTTCGGCCGGTCGCTGGGCAATGCGCCGCTTGCTTCGGCGCGCTCCGGACTCATCAGCGCATTCTCACGCGATATGCTTCGGCACCCTCTTGTCCAGGCTGATCGGCATTCCCTTTTTGTTCCGCAGTTGCTGTGGTTCTCATGCCACACATTTGCGCATTTCAGCCCCGCAGGCTCGAAAATTAAAAACCGCCGGATATTTCACAACATCCGGCGGTAGGTTGGGGGCTCTATTGCAGCCTCCTCTGGGTTTGCTGACATTAAAAGGGCATTTTTCGCTTCCATCTGAGATACCTTCTGCCATTGCTGAAATAGTCAAGCACCATGACCAAAAGCAGCACGCCGCCCCAAATGAGGGAGATATAGTAGCTGCTGATCTGCGGGAAGCGGTTGATTCCGGTCTCCAGCATCCGAAGCAGCACAATGGCCAAAACAACGCCTGATATCCTGCCCTTGCCGCCGGTGGGGCTAACCCCCCCCAGCACCACCACCAGGATGCACTGAAGCACATAGACACCGCCGTAATTGGCCCGGGCGGAATTGTAGTTGGCCAGCATGACCAAGCCGCCCAGGGCAGCGGTAATACCGGAAATTATATAAGTGGAGATGATCAACCGGTCGTTCTTGAGGCCGCTGAAGCGCGCTGCCTGAGGGTTGGTGCCCAGCAGGTAGATTTTAGTGCCAAATGTGGTGCGGTTCAGCAGGAACCAGACGATAATGGCCATACAGGCAAAAATTACCAATTGCACGGGTACCAGTGCGCCAATCTTGCTGTTGACAGTCATCGCATATTCCACCGGCAGGCCGCTGACAGCGGCGCCATTGGTGATGACGATGGAAACGCCTGTGAGCAACTCGCTCATTCCCAAAGTGGCCAGGATAGGCGGGATACGGACTTTTGAAACCAGAAGGCCATTTAAAACGCCAAGGCAGGCGCCAATGGCGGCTCCCAGCAGAAACACCAGAGGAATTGCATAGATGGGCAGGCTTCCTCCCACAGCGGGCGTCAGTTGCTTTAGCACCAGGGCCATCAGGATGGCTGTCAGGTTAGCAACGCCCACCGGGGAAAGGTCGATGCCGCCGGTAATCATGCACAGCATGACCCCCAGGGACATCAAGCCGAACTCAGGGAATTGGGAGGCCATGGTCTGGAAATTGATGAGGGTGTAAAAGCGGCTGGCGCGTGTAAGTGCCATGAACACCATCCAAACAGCCATTACCAGGAGCAAGCGCAGCACATGCTGGTCAACGCGGCTGAAAAAACCGGGCTTCTTGCCCGCGTATTTTGTCATCATGCCTTTGACTCCCCTGTCAGCCTGCGTGTGCTCCTGACGCGGTTGGCCCTGACCACCTGATAGGCACTGACCCCGGTGCCAATAATGATCAGCGCGCCCACAAAGACGCTCTTCCAAATGGTAGGAATACCGATGAGGATCATTGAGTTCTCCACAATCACAATCAGCAGGGTACCCAGCATGCAGCCTGTCAGGGAACCAGCCCCGCCCGAAATGGCCGTGCCGCCAAGCACAACGCCGGCAATGATGTTCATCTCCATCCCCAGCATGTTGGTGGGGTGATTCTGTTGCATCATGCAGGTACGGATCAGGCCGGCGAGGCTTGCGACCATGCCCACGAAAACATACAGCAGGAACTTGGTGCGTTTCGTGTTGAAGCCAGCCCGGTGGGCGCTGGCTTCGTTGCCACCGATGGCGTAAATGCCGCGGCCAAAGAATGTGTAGCGCATAATGAAAAATGAAAGAAGCAAAATGGCGACCAGGGCCAAAAATCCAACAGGCATCCTGGAAGTAAGGCCTGAGACCGGGTTGGTGGCTGTAAAAAGCGATGAGGTGCCAAAGGCCCGCATCCCTGGCGGGATCACCGCCAGTTGAACGGATCCAAGCGCGCCCTGCATGACGCCTTTAAAAACACTGGATGAGCCTAAGGTGACAATCATTGCCGGCAAACCCAGGAGGCCAATAAAAACCCCGTTGAAGGCCCCCAGCAGAGCGCCCATGGCCATGGAGATCAGAATAGGCAGCCACACACCGCCGGTGTAGCCGGCATCGAGCAGCATTTTTGTGGTGGCATAGGATGTAAGAGACGCCAGTGCCGGAAAGGATACGTCAATGCCCCCGGAAACGATGACCATGAAAGTCCCCACAGCGAACAGCCCCGGAACCACCATGGCGCTGGCGATGTCGACAAGGTTGTTTGCCGTAAAGAACTGGCCGGAACGCACTTCAATCAAAAGGCATAAAGCGAGGACCACCAGCGAAACGTAAGTCTCATTTCGTTTTGTGAGTTGTTTTAGTCTTCTTCCCATGGCGTCCTCCTCACATCATCCGCGACAGAATGGCCTGCTCGGTTGCTTCCGCCGCATCCATTTCCTCTACAATGCGCCCTGATTTGAGCACAATAACCCGGGAGCAGTTGCGGATGACCTCGGGCAGGTCATCAGAAATAATGATGATGCCCATTCCTTGCCGGGCCAGATTCTGAAGGATTCCGTGGATATCATGCTTTGAACCGATATCTACACCCACCGTGGGACCGTTGAGTACCAGCACATCCAGGTTGCACGCCAGCCATTTTCCAAGTACCACGCGCTGCTGGTTGCCGCCTGAAAGAGTCTGGCAGGCGTTCAACGGGTTTGGCGTGGCGATGGCAAACTCTGCAATCAGGCGATCGACCTCCCGGGCGCGCTCCTTTTTATCAAGAACCTTGAAACGGTTGGCCAGCCTGTCGATCTCAGCTATGATCAGGTTGTCAGAGATGCTGCGGGGTAAAAACAGGCCCTCGCTTAGGCGGTCCTCCGGTACCAGGCCGATTCCCTGCTCAATTGCAGCCTGCGGGGTGTTGATGCGTGCCCCTTTTCCCTTGATAAGAATTTCCCCGCTGTCTGCTTCCCGAATGCCAAAAAGCGCCAGGGCAAGTTCGCTGCGCCCCGAGTCCAAAAGTCCTGTAATGCCCAGGATTTCGCCGCCGCGCAGAACGAAGCTGATGCCCTCAAAAGCACCGGAAAGCCCAAGGTTCTTAACCTCCAGAAGCGGCGTGCCGCCAAGATTTTCAGCTGTAAATTGCCCGTCGGTGAACTCACGGCCGGTCATATAGTATGAGAACCTGGATGAGTTAAGGTCGCGTGTATTGCCGGTGATGACCAGTTCACCGTTTCGAAGGATAGTAAAGCGCTCGGAAATCTCAAAGACCTCGTTGAGTTTATGGCTGACAAACAGGATGGAAATACCCTGGGCTTTCAGCCGGAGGATGACTTTAAAAAGCGCATCCACCTCCTTTCGGGTGAGGGCAGTGGTTGGCTCGTCCATAATGATGAGCCGGGCGTTGAACATAAGCGCCCGGCAGATAGCCACCATTTGCTTCTGGGCCACCGTCAGCGTTCCCACCAGGGCATCCAGATCTACCTGAAAATTGATCTTGGCCACCGCTTCCTCAGCGATTTTGCGCATACGCTGCCAGTTGACGATTTTTCGTTTATCCGAGAGTTCACTGTTAAGCGCCAGGTTTTCCATCACTGTGAGGTTGGGAAAGACGGAAAAATCCTGATAAATCACTTGAATGCCAAGCAGAATGGCATCGATGGGGGTGATTCTGCTTAACTTCGTTCCGTTGAACGCTATATGCCCGCCATCCGGTTGGTATACGCCGGATATTATTTTGATGAGCGTGGACTTCCCGGAACCGTTTTCCCCGGCCAGGCAGTGGATCTCACCCGGGGCGATGTCCAGGGTGACGCCTTTTAAGGCATGGACGCCCGCGAAAGATTTCTGGATATCCACAGCCCGCAGTATACTGTCGGCCATCTATACCTCCGATTTTGGCACCGATAAAGGTCACCGCCGGAAAACCGGCGGTGACCGGAAAGGGTCAGGGGTTATCAGAAGCCGAAGCTGTCGACATTGTCCTTGTTGATGACAATCCAGCCCTGGCCTTCCAGAACCAGCTCACTGCCTTCCTTGAAGGTAAGGCCGGTGTAGCCTTCAACACCCAGGTCAATCGGTGCTTCAATGGTGTCGCCATTGAGGACCTTGACGGCCAGGGAGATCATGGCCTTGCCTGCCAGCGCGGGATCCCACAGGGTGAGGGATCTGACCACACCGCTCTCCAGAAGCGCTTTATTGTCTGCGGGCATTCCGGTGCCGGAGGTGAAGACTTTACCCACCAGGCCAAGTTCCTCAATCGCACGGGCGACGCCGGGGGCGTCGTAGGAAGAGGTTCCCATCACGCCCTTGAGTTCGGGATATTTTTTAAACAACTCTTTGGCTTTATTGTAAGCCACATCACCATTGTCCTCTGACTCAACCCGGACCTCTTCCTCCAGGAGAGTCATGTTGGGATAGGCTGCTTTCTGATGCGCCACGCCGGCGTCAGCCCACTCATTGTGGGAGGCGTTGGTAACATGGGCCACCATGGTAGTGTACAGCCCTTCCTTGCCCATGGCTTCAGCCAGGTTGTCCATGATGAAAGCGCCGTAACCTGCGTTGGAGAAGGCTTCAATGTCATAATCGACATTCTGAAGTGATGCGCCTTCATGGGCAATCACCACAATGCCGGCGTCCATGGCTTGCTTGAGCACGGGTTCCAGGGACTCGGGGTTGACGGGGACAACGCAGATAGCGTCAACGCCTTGGGCAATCAAGTCCTGAACCAGCTGGGCCTGGAGAGTGGCGTCAATCTCGGCGGTGCCCTTCTGGTAGGCGTTCAGGCCGGTTTCTTTGGCATATTCATCAACGCCCACTTTCATCCGAACAAACCAGGGGTTGGATGCGTCCTTGGGAACCACAACAATCTCCCAGTCCTTTTCCTGGGCGTGGGCAAAACTGGCCAGTGACAGGACCATAAGCATGGCGAGGATCAGAGAAAAGGTTCTTTTCATGTTAGCCTCCTTCAAATTATCTTCGCTCCCCATTCAGGAGCAAATAATCAAAACAAGTCAGGCGCCTCATTCAACTAACTATCGGAAATATAACACCGTTTGCCGGGCCTTGTCAAATGGGCATCAGTCAGTTTCCGGGTTTTGTTTCCAGTTTCAGCGGAACTTCATCCAGATGCTTGAGCTTGTATCCGTTTCTCTTGTACTCCGCAAAGTCAAACGCTTCCAGCTCATCAATGGCCAGTTTATGGAACTCATAAAAGTTCTCCCACCACTCATAGCCCGTGCCAAGTTCGGCATTCAGGTAGGCCTCGGCAATATCAATACCCATCTGGGGAGCCACATAAAAAGCACCCATGGCCAGGATATTGACGCCGTTGCCTGTGATTGCCCGCAAGGCTGCCGGCACGCTCTCTACAACGCCCGCATGGACATGGGGCAATTTGCTGGCGGCGATGTGGATGCCCATGCCGGTACCGCAAAAGAGCAGTGCGCGCTCGAACTCGCCTTCCGATATTTTCGCGCCCACCCTAAGTCCCACCCGGTGGAACATATTGTCCGGGTCATTGTCCTCTGGAGACTTAACCCCGATATCAGTGATATGCCAGCCTTTTTTCTCCAGGTGCTTCACCACGGCCTCTTTTAGCGGATAGCCCGCGAAATCAGCGCCGACCAACAGGTGTTTGTCTTTTACTTTTTTCATTGATCTTCCCTCCGTTGTGTTATTAGGTTAATGGATAGACTGATTATACCAGCATCTCTTTCCACGCGCCAGAGGCGTCAAAACCCCGTTAACTATTGCGATTTTGGGGTATATATGATAGTCTAGACAATGGCGTATTCGGGTAACCGTACGCGAGGCGCAGAGGAGGGACAGCATGAACTACCAGGTGGAAAAGGTCAACAGCAACCAAAAGAAGATTACATTTGAGATTCCAGCGGAGGCGTTTGATGAGGCGATGCAGAAAGCATACCTGAAAACGCGCGGACGCATTAACGTGCCAGGCTTTCGCAAGGGCAAAGCTCCGCGGAAACTCATTGAAAATATGTACGGAGAAGGCGTTTTTTATGATGAGGCCTTTGATTTGATATTCCCAGATGCCTATAGCGAAGCGGTTAAGGCAGAAGACCTGTTCCCCGTTGACCAGCCTGAGATTGACCTGGACCAGATCGGCGCCGGGAAAGAGCTGAAGTTCACCGCTACAGTCTATGTGCGCCCTGAGGTAACGCTGGGTGACTATAAAAGCCTCAAGGGCACCCGCCATCTGCATCCAATCACGGAAGAACAGATGGATGCGCGCATCGCCCAGGATGTGCAGAAAGTAACCACCCAGGAGGATATCGGTGGGGAAAACCTGAAAGAAGGCGATACCGCGGACATCGACTACCTGGGGACAGTGGACGGCAACCCTTTTGAGGGCGGCGAGGCCAAGGGCCACAAACTGCATCTGGGCTCCCAGAGCTTTATTCCCGGTTTTGAAGACCAGGTGGTTGGCATGAAGGCCGGCGATGAGAGGGATATCACCATAACCTTCCCCGCTGAATACCACTCGGAGGATCTGGCAGGGAAAGAGGCCGTTTTCCATGTGAAGGTTAATGCCGGCACAAGGGAAAACAAGCCGGAGCTGGACGATGATTTCGCCCAGGATGTTTCCGAACATGGCACCTATTCCGAGTATAGGGAAGCTGTCCGTGAGGAGCTGACCAAGCAGAGGGATCAGCATGCCGAGGTTCACCTGGAAAACGAGTTGCTGCAGCAGGCAGTGGATGCCTCAGACTGTGACATCCCCGAAGCCATGATCCAGCGGCAGATTGATTACCTGATTCAGAATACGCGCATCCGCCTGATGTATCAGGGAATGAGGCTGGAGGATTATCTGGCCTATACCAACACCTCTGAAGAGCAGATGCGGGAAAACTTTCGCCAGGATGCGATGAATAATGTTAAAACCGATTTGGTTCTGGAAGCCATCCGCAAGCAGGAGGATCTTTCGCCCACACAGGAAGAGGTGGATGAGGAAATCCGCCGCCATGCGGAGGAGATGGGCCGTGGATATGACGACTACAAAGCGGGCCTGAATGAGAACCAGCTTGAGAACTATAAAGACATCGCCGCCAACCGCAAGGTGGTGAACCTGCTGAAAGAACATGCCCAGGTGACTGACCATAAAGAAGCCCATGACGAATTGACGGTTGAGGATCTGGTGGACAGCGCAGCCCAGGCGGCAGAAGCCCTTGGGGAAAACCTGCAGGACGAGGAAGCTGACCTGGGGCCTGCGGCTGTGGGCAAGGAAGCCAGCAAGGCAAGTGCCGGCGGCAATAGGAAAGAAAGCAAAAAAGCGTCTGACGCTTCCCAGGAATAACAGGCCCTGAACCTATTCGAGGAGGAAACATGGCAGAGTATTTAATCCCCTACGTAATTGAGCGTTCCGGCAATGCTGAACGTTCCTTTGATATTTACTCCAGGCTGTTGAAGGACCGTATCGTCTTTCTCTCGGGCCCGGTTACGGACGGCCTGGCCAACACAGTGGTGGCACAGCTGCTTTTCCTGGACATGGACAACCCCAACGCAGATATCTCTCTTTATATCAACAGCCCTGGTGGTTCTGTGACGGCCGGCATGGCGATTTTTGATACCATGCAGCATATCAAAGCACCGGTTCGCACGGTTTGTGTGGGCATGGCTGCATCGATGGGTGCTTTCCTTTTAATGGCCGGTGAGAAGGGCAAGCGCATGGCGCTGCCCAACAGCGAGGTGATGATCCACCAGCCCTCCGGCGGCGCTGAGGGCCAGGCAACGGATGTGACCATCCGCGCGGAGTGGTTGCTGAAAACCAAGAGGAAGATGAACCGCATGATGGCGGAGATGACTGGACAGCCGGAGGAGAAGATAGCCAACGACGTGGAGCGTGACTACTTCATGTCCGCTCAGGAAGCCAAGGAGTACGGCGTGGTGGATGAAATCTATCTGCCGCGCAAGAATGAGGAGAAGAATGCCTAAAGAACCCATGGATCCCAAGCGCACACCCCGCTGCGGTTTTTGCGGCAAATCCCAGGGGGAGGTCAGGCGGCTGATTGCCGGGCCAAACGCCTATATCTGCGATGAGTGCGTTGCCTTGTGCACTGACATGGTGGCCGAGCTTGATCAGAAGGCGGGGGTTTCGGGGCCAAAGGCACCCAAACTCCTCAAACCCAGGGAGATCAAGCAGGCGCTGGATGATTATGTCATCGGCCAGGAACGGGTGAAGCGGGCCCTGAGCGTAGCGGTATACAACCACTACAAGCGCATTTTGTCCAATAACAAGAAAAAGAACGATGTTGAGCTGCAGAAAGCCAACATCCTTCTGGTGGGGCCCACGGGCACCGGCAAAACCTATCTGGCCCAAACCCTGGCCCGGGTGCTGAATGTGCCCTTTGCTATCGCCGACGCAACATCGCTGACGGAAGCCGGCTATGTGGGTGAGGATGTGGAGAATATCCTCCTTCGCCTGATCCAGGCAGCAGATGGGGACATAATGGCCGCCCAGCAGGGCATCATCTACCTGGATGAGGTGGATAAAATTGGCCGCAAGAGTGAAAATGTCTCCATTACCCGTGATGTATCCGGCGAAGGGGTACAGCAGGCGTTGTTGAAGATCCTGGAAGGTACCGTTGCCAATGTGCCTCCCCAGGGAGGGCGCAAACACCCCCAGCAGGAAACGCTGCCCATTGATACCACCAACATCCTGTTTATCTGCGGGGGTGCTTTTGATGGGCTGGAGGCTATTGTCGCTACCCGCCTTGGGGGAAGAATGATGGGTTTTGGCGTTGATCAGGCGGGCACCCAGGCGGAGCAGGCAAGCCGCCTGCTTTCTAAACTGGAACCTGAGGATCTGGTCAAGTACGGCATGATCCCCGAGTTAGTGGGACGCCTGCCGGTGAGCCTTGCCCTTGATACGCTGGACGAATCAGCTCTGGTGCGTATCCTGACCGAGCCCAAAAACGCACTTGTAAAACAATATCAGCATTTATTCGAGTTGGATGGCGCGGAGCTGCTTTTTGAGGAAGACGCGCTGCGCGCCATCGCCAGGCAAGCCGTCGCCCGGCAGACCGGCGCCAGGGGCCTGCGCGCCATCATAGAAAACCTTCTGCTGGACACTATGTTTGAACTGCCTGGGGCTGATGAGCCCATTCAGTGCCTTGTGACGCGGAATGCGGTTGAGGAGGGGGAGGAAATTTTACCTCAGCGCCAGCCCAAACCACTCAAACCGCCCGCGAAGCCGGCACCCAAGCGTCCCCTTCCCCTGGAGAGCGATGCTTCCTGACTGGATTTAGCAAAGCCTCTTCCCAAGTTGTGGGGAAGGGGCATTTTAAAGGAGAACCCATGCCCAGTAAATCCATTGCACTGTTAACGATTCCTTTTCTGCCTCTGCGGGGTACCCTGGTGTTTCCGCATATGGTGCTTCATATCGATGTGGGCCGCGGAAAATCCGTGGCCGCTATCAATCAGGCCATGATGGGCGACCAGCGCATCTTCCTTGTGATGCAAAAGGATATTGAAAATGAAGAACCGGCGCTCAATGACCTGTACAGGGCAGGTACCATCGCCCGGGTGAAGCAGGTGCTCCACCTGCCGGGCAACAATATGCGGGTGCTGATTGAGGGCGAGGAGCGCGCCATTCTCAAGGCAGTTCATGAGGACAAGGAGACTTGGGTGGCCACTGTGCGAACGATGCCGCCCTTTGACAAGTCCCAGGACAACCCGGAGCTCCAGGCCCTCATACGCCTTGCCAAGGAGAGCCTGGACGGCTTTGCCGAGGCTGGTAACCGCCTGTCGGAAGACCTGATCAAGTCCTTTAAGCGCATAGAAGACCCGCAGGAGCTGGTGGATGTGATCGCCGCCAACCTGATTCCTCAGGTGGAGGAACGCTATGCCCTGCTGTCGCTGGAGAAACCGGCGGACAGGCTGGAGCAGCTCTGTGTGTACCTGGCGCGGGAGGTGCGCAACGCCAATGTTGACCGGATTGTGCAGCAGCGTATCCGTATGCAGGTGGATAAATCCCAGCGGGAATATTATCTGCGTGAGCAGTTGAAGGCCATCCAGGAGGAGCTGGGTGAAGGCGACTTTGATGACGTAGAGGAGATGCGGGAGCAACTGAAGAAAATCCCGCTGAATGAAGAAGCACGGGAAAAAGCCGACAAAGAACTGGAGAAACTCTCCCGCATGATGGCTGGCAGCCCTGAATCCACTGTATCTGAGAACTATCTGGACTGGCTGGCAGAGTTGCCCTGGGGCAAGTACACCAAGGACCAGTTGTCCCTGAAACGTGCCCGGCGGATCCTGGAGCAGGATCACTACGGCATGGATCCGGTGAAAGAGCGCATCATCGAATACCTGGCGGTGATGTCAATGCGCCGGGAGGCGGACGCAACGGTGGTTCCCAAGGGGCCGATTCTCTGTTTTGTGGGGCCGCCCGGGGTGGGGAAGACCTCCATCGTCCAGGCGATCGCCAAAGCCATGGGGAGGAAATTTGTGAAGATGTCCCTGGGCGGTGTCAGGGATGAAGCGGAGATTTATGGGCATCGCCGTACTTACATCGGCGCTATACCGGGGCATATCATTTCCGGCATCAAGCGAGCAGGCACGATGAACCCGGTTTTCCTGTTTGACGAGATTGACAAGATGGGCAACGACTACCGGGGAGATCCGGCCAGTGCCATGCTTGAGGTGCTGGACCCGGCGCAGAACGCTGCCTTCCGGGACCATTACCTGGACGTTCCCTTTGACCTGTCCCGGGTTTTGTTTATCACGACTGCCAACACCCGCGAATCCATCCCGCCGCCATTGCTTGACCGTATGGAGGTTATCGAAGTAGCAAGTTACACCGAGGAAGAGAAGCTCCAGATCGCCAAACGGCATCTGCTTCGCCAACAGGTTGCCGAAAACGGCCTGGCGAAAAACAGCGTGACCATGACCCAGGCGGCCATCCGCAAAGCCATTGAAGGCTACACCCGGGAAGCGGGCGTCAGAAGCCTCTCCCGCACACTGGCCAAAGCTGTGCGCAAGGCAGCGGTGGAGATGCTGGAGACGGGGGAAAAGAAGCTGCCCATCACTGCGGATAACCTGGAGAAATATCTAGGTTCGCCCAGATTCCTTCGGGATAAGCCGGAGCAGCAACCTTTGCTGGGGGTTGTCAATGGGCTGGCCTATACCGAGGTGGGCGGTGAGATGCTCAAAGTGGAGTGCGCGGTCATGCCGGGCTCCGGGAAGCTGGCGCTTACCGGCCATCTGGGAGATGTGATGAAAGAGAGCGGCCAAGCGGCCCTCTCCTGGGTGCGTGCCCATGCGGCCGACTACGCTATTGATGCGGATTTTCACAAAGACCGTGACATCCACATCCATGTGCCTGAGGGCGCGGTGCCAAAGGATGGCCCTTCCGCCGGTGTCACCATGACGGTGGCCCTGGTTTCAGCGCTCAGTGGGCGCAAGGCATCCCAGGACATTGCTATGACCGGGGAAATCACCTTGGGGGGAAGGGTCCTGCCAATTGGCGGCATCAAGGAAAAGCTTCTTGCAGCCTACCGCGGCAAAATGAAGCGCCTGGCCCTGCCCAGGGAAAACCATAAAGATGTAGCGGAACTGCCAGGATATATTCAGGAAGCATTTGAGATTTATTATGTTGGCGCTGTGGGTGAGGTGATCGCCATGACGCTTGAGGATAAGGGATAACCGGCGTGTTCAAGGACGCCAAATTTGTCATCAGCCTGCCGTGCTACGGGGATTTCCCCGGGCGCGGCCTCCCTCAGCTAGCTGTTTGCGGGCGAAGCAATGTGGGCAAGAGCAGCCTCATCAACAGCCTCTGCCGTAGGCGCGGCCTGGCCAAAACCAGCTCCACCCCAGGCAAGACAAGGCTGATAAACGTGTTCCTGATTGACAACGCTTTTCATCTCATCGACCTGCCGGGTTATGGCTACGCCAAAGTGTCCAGGCGGGAACAGCAGAACTGGGGGTTGATGATGTCTGATTATTTCAGCCAGGCCGATGAGTTGGCGCTTGCGCTCCACCTGGTGGACATTCGCCATGAGCCCAGCCAGCAGGATCTTGAAATGAATGCTTACCTCTATCAGGCCGGCCTCCCCTTTCGGTTGGTGGCCACCAAATCGGACAAGGTGTCCCGCAGCCAGCGGCAGAAACATTTGGCTGACATCGCCCGCTTGCTGGCAGTGCAGCCCTGGGAAATCATCCCCTTCTCCTCACAAACCGGGGAAGGGCGGGATGCACTGGCCCAGTCAGTATATAAGCTGATCTTGCCTTCTCGGAGTTAGACAGAAACCACATAATTGTAAAGGAACCCGTGGGATGGTATAATCGCGCCAGATAGTATCGGGAGGTAGACGGGATGATCCATGTCGACATTCTGAAGCCCAGTGTGAAAAGCTTGAAGCCCTTCGTCCAACTGCCCTTTGACATATACCGGGGCGATCAGAACTGGGTGCCGCCCGTCAGGCGCGACCTTTTGCGCACGCTGACCGGGCAGGTGAATGACTTGTTTGCCCAGGGCATCCAACGCTTTTTTCTGGCCTATGACAATGAAAAACCCGTAGCCCGGGTGCTGGCGGGCATTGCCCTGAGACAACACGGCCCCTCAGGTGACCCTCTTGGCTTTATCAGCCTTTTTGAAAGCTATGATGATTATGAGTATGGAAGGACGGTGCTGGATGCAGCCATGGGCTTCCTGCGTGACCATGGAGCAAAGGAAGTGCTGGGTCCCCTTGCGCCTCGCTATGACATGTTGTCTGCAGGGGTTCTGGTTCATGGTTTTGACGGCCCGCCGGTGCTTGAAAGCCCCTACAACCAGCCCTACCTTCCCCAGATGCTGGAGCAGTACGGCTTTGCCAAGCAAAGGGATTACCTGGCCTACGACATTCCCATCGCGGAGATTCCCGTGGACCGCATCATTGATATGGGCGATCGCATCCGCAAGCGTTTCGGTGTGGTAACCGAGCATGTGGACTTCGCCCGCGGCAACCTGGGCCGCGTGGCGCAGGACATCTCCACCATCATCTGTGAATCCATGCCTGAGGAAACCGGAGCAATGCTTCCCACACCGGAGGATCTGCTGCAGCTGTTCAAACGCATCCGTCCCTATCTGCGACGGGAAACGGCGGTTGTAGCCTACGCAGGCAGCCGCCCTATCGGCTGTGTCATCGGCTTTCTGGATTCCTCCCCGGCGCTTATTGGCACGGATGGCCGTCGGACACCCTGGAACTGGCTGAAGCGGGTAATCGCCCTGGGGCGTACCACATCCTCCCGCTGCCCCATGCAGTTTGTTGTACCGGACTATCAGAACATGGCCGTGAACGCCCTCATGCTGGCGGAAACTGTCAAGGGGGCTATGTCCTTGGGAATCCGCCGGGTGGAAGGCTCGCCAGTGGATGAAACCCATAAGGTATCCGTCAACAACACCCGTATGGCCGGAGGGCGGCATTACCGCACCTATCGCGTCTATCGGATGCGTTTGACCGAAACATCCCGGGGCCGTGGCGGGGACAAGAAGAATTAGTTTGCGCTTGACATTTGCCTGTCGCGATGCTACTATTTGCTTCGCGCCTTGGGCGCGATGGCTGGGTGTGGCGCAGTTTGGTAGCGTGCTTGAATGGGGTTCAAGAGGCCGGAGGTTCGAATCCTCTCACCCAGACCACAATTTGTCTGAGAACGCTTATGTTTTCAGGCATTTTTCATGTTCTGGCATCCAAAAAGCCTCCAAAAAGATTCAGAGGCGC
>JAAYJP010000110.1 GCA_012522875.1 Clostridiales bacterium
AGCTGGACCAGCCGGTGTACAGCCTGTCGGTGAGCGAAAAGCAGACGGTGGAGATCCTCAAGGTGCTCTGCCGCGGGGCTGACAAGCTGATCCTGGATGAACCGACAGCGGTGCTCACCCCCCAGGAGAACCAGGCCCTGTTTGAGGTGCTGGCCGCCATGCGCCGGGAGGGCAAGGCTGTGATCATCATCACCCACAAACTGGACGAGGTGATGGCTGTCTCAGACCACGTCGCCGTCCTCAGGAAGGGCAAAAACGCGGGGACTGTGAAAACCGCCGAAACCGACCGCTTCCGGCTGACGGAGATGATGGTGGGCCGCCCGATGGATCTGGACATCCCCCGCACCCCTTCCTTTCCAACTGCGCCGGTGATGAAGGTGCGCGGCCTGTCGGTTGTGGACCCAGGCGGCCGCCACGTCCTGAAAGGTGTGAGCTTTGACCTCAAAGGCGGCGAGATCCTGGGCGTGGCCGGGGTAGCGGGCTCCGGGCAGAAGGCGCTGTGCGAGGCCATCGCGGGGCTGGAGAAGCCCGCCGAAGGCTCTGTGGAGATGGCAGGCCAGCGCATCGACGGCCTGAGCCCCCGGGAGATCATCAGCCGGGGCGTGTCCATGGCCTTCATCCCGGAGGACCGGCTGGGCATGGGCCTGGTGGGCGGGATGGACCTGCCGGACAACCTGCTGCTGAAAACCTACCGGGCGCAAAAAGGGCCGGGGCTCTCGCGGAAGGCGGCCAGGGCCCAGGCGGAGGAATTGGTTTTAACGCTGGGCATCGCCACCCCGGGGATCGGCGTGAAGCTGTCCAAACTGTCCGGCGGCAATGTGCAGAAAGTGCTCCTGGGCCGTGAGATCCGCCTGAACCCCAAAGTGCTCATCACCGCCTATCCGGTCAGGGGGCTTGATATCGGCGCCTCCATGAAAATCTATGACATGCTCAATGAGCAAAAGGACAAGGGCGTGGCCATCCTCTTTGTAGGCGAGGACCTGGACGTCCTCCTGGGCCTCTGCGACCGGGTGCTGGTGCTCTGCCAGGGGCAGGTGTCCGCCATCGTGAACACCAAATTCGCCACCAAGGCGCTTTTGGGCATGAAGATGGCGGGGCTGACCACGGACAAGGAGGACGAGTATGTCTAAATCCTCCCCGGCTTTCCATATCGCCCAGCGGGCGGAACTGAGCCGGGGGCGGGCTGCCGCCTTCAGGCTGCTGGCCGTGCTCTTCGCCCTGGGCGCTGGCGCGCTGTTCCTGCTGGCCCTGGGCTATCAGCCCCTGGCAGTATACGGCACCATGATAAGCGGCGCCCTGGGCTCCCCCGGCATGCAGAAGGAAACCCTCAAGCTCACCATCCCCCTGGCCCTGGCCTCCTTCGGGGTGCTGCTGGCGTTCAAGATGCGCTTCTGGAACATCGGGGCTGAGGGGCAGATCATCATGGGGGCGGTGGGCGCCAGCTATTTTGCCTATTTCCAGAACGGGCTGCCCCAGTGGGCGCTGCTGATCCTGATGGCCGTTTTTGGCATCCTGGTCGGCGGGCTGTGGGGGCTGATCCCCGCCTGGTTCAAAACCCGGTTTGGCACCAATGAAACCCTGTTTACCCTGATGCTCAACTACATCGCCCTTTACTTCGTCACTTTCCTGCGGGAAGGCCCCTGGCGGGAGGCGGGCGGCGGATTTGCCGCCATGCCCCGCTTCCCCAGGCAGGCGCGGCTGCCGGAGGTCCCCTTTCCTTTCGTGGGCAACCTGCACATCGGATGGATCGTGATGCTTATCATGGTGGCGCTGCTGTTCGTCTACCTGAAATACACCAAGCAGGGCTATGAGCTGACAGTGGTGGGCGAAAACGAGCGCACCGCCCGCTACGCCGGGATGCCGGTGTCCAAAATCGTCCTGCGCACCCTGTTTATTTCAGCCGGCATCTGCGGCCTGGCCGGGATGCTCCAGGTGTCCGGCTCCGACCGGCAATTGACCGACGGCATCGGCGGCGGCCGGGGCTTCCAGGCGGTGTCAGTGGCCTGGCTGGCGCGCCTGAGCCCCATCGGGGCGCTGGCGGTGTCCTTCCTCTTCGCCGTCATGCAGAAAGGGTTCAGCATGATGCAGACGGAGTACCGCATCCCCGCTTCGATGTCGGACATCCTCCAGGGCATCATCCTCTTCTGTGTGCTGGGAGCGGAGTTCTTCCTCAGTTACCGGCTGATGCGCCGCAGGGAGGGCCTGGCATGACCAGTCTTTTTGACCAGTTCCTGGCCTTCCTCTACGCCGCCGTCCTGGCGGCCGTCCCCCTGCTCTACGGCACCCTGGGGGAGATCCTCACCCAGAAGGCGGGCAACATCAACCTGGGCGTTGAGGGGATGATGTACCTGGGCGCCATCGCCGGCTTCGCGGTGGGCTATGCCACCTCCTCCCCCGCCCTGGTGCTGCTGGCAGGCTTCCTGGCGGGGGCCCTGGGCGCCCTCCTCTACGCGTTTATCACCGTGACGCTCAAGGCCAACCAGAACGTGACGGGGCTTACGCTTACGGTGTTTGGCACCGGCGTGGCCAACTTTATCGGCGAGCAGATCAAGACCCATGCCCCCGTGGGCACGGCTTTCATGTCAGAGGGCCTCAAGGCGGGGCTCACCCCCCTCCGCCTGGGGGCGCTTTCTGAATTGCCGGTGGTGGGCAGGCTGCTGTTTTCCCACAGCGTCCTCACCTACCTGGCCGTCCTCTGCGCCATCCTCATGGGCCTGTACCTAAACCGCAGCCGCCGGGGGCTCAACCTCAGGGCTGTGGGCGAGAACCCTGCCGCGGCGGACGCCATGGGCGTGCCAGTGGCCTTGTACAAATACGCCCACATCCTGGTGGGCGGGGGGCTCTCCGGCCTGGGGGGCGTGTACATCAGCATGGTCACCTGCCTTGGCAACTGGCAGCCCAACATCGTGGCCGGCCAGGGCTGGATCGCGGTGGCGCTGGTGATCTTCGCCGTGTGGCGGCCCCTCAGGGCCGTGTTGGGCAGCCTGGTGTTCGGCGCGCTCAGCGTGCTGAGGCTCTACATCTCCAAAGATGTGGTGGACATCCCGGCCGCCATCTTCAGCATGCTGCCCTTTGCCGTCACCTGCCTGGTGCTGGTGATCTCCAGCATCCGCATGAAGCCCGAGCATTGCCAGCCCGGCTCCTGCGGGGCCAACTACTTCCGGGAAGAGCGTTAGCATGCGCGCCGTGCCTGCCCGGCTTGAAGAAGCAATCAGAACCCTCCTGGATGAGAAAAGCCGGGTGGCAGCGGCCATCGACGGCCCCTGCGGCAGCGGGAAGAGCACGCTGGCGGAGGCCCTCAGCCTGATGTTTCCGGACAGCCTGGTCATCCGCGCGGATGACTTTTTCCTCAGGCCCCACCAGCGCACGGCTGAGCGCCTGAAGGAGCCCGGCGGCAACCTGGACCGGGAGCGGCTGAAAGAAGAGGTGCTGGCGCCCCTGAAGCAAAGCTGCTACCAGGGCCACCACCGCTATAACTGCCAGACCGGCGCCATGGAACCCGTTCCGGGCAACGTGGGCCCCCTGGCCATTGTGGAGGGCAGCTACACCCATCACCCGGATCTGCGGGAATACTATGACCTGGCCGTATTCCTTGATATTGGCGCGGAGACCCAGCTGAAAAGGCTCAGGGCCCGCTGCCGGGATGAGGCTCTGTTCCAGCGTTTCAAATCCCTCTGGATCCCCCTGGAAAACGCCTATTTCAGCCGCTTACAGATCCGTGAACAGGCGGATATCCTGATACCCGCCGAATGATCCCCCACGGCATAGCCCCAAAGGGCTATTGACAGGCTGTCCGCTCCCTCCCAGAATCTGGCTGTATACACAAATAGCAATGGACGCGCCGGATATCCGGCAGGAGGGAAACCATGAAAACAAAACGCGCGCTGGCCCTGCTCTTGCTGTTGACGCTTCTGCCTGTCTGGGCGCTTGCCGCCAACGTGTACATCTTCCCGGATTCCAACCGCCGCCGCTTAAGCGAGGACGAGGTGTGGCAGTGGCAGTATGACGCGCTGGGCTACGCCTTCAACGAGCTTTTCGCCCGCCACGGGCGGCCCTTTGAGGCCGGGCAGAAGTACGACACCTACTTCAGGGCGCAGACCTGGTACCAGGCAGACCCCAATTACCCGGGCGACGGCAAGGTGTTAAGCAACACCGAATGGGACAACTACACCCTCATCAAGGCCGTCCGTGCCCAGATGAAGGCCATGGGCACCACCAACCCGGAGGGCAAGCCCCTTCCAAAGGTGCACGATGACCGCGTCGCCAGCCCCCTCCCGGGCTTTGTGGAAACCTACTTCAAGCCAAACCAGCGCCTGAATGTCTATGACGGCCCGGGCACCCAGTACCGCCGGGGAGCGGATGGCAAGGCCGTGGCCTCCACCAACGGCCGCATCTATGCCGCGGGCTGGGAAGCCGGCTGGCTGATGGTCATGTATGAGGTGAACACCGGCGGCGTCCGGGTGGGCTTCGCCTCCTCCCAGGACTTCACCGACAAGGTGGACCTGCCCGCCCTCAACTTCAGCCGTGTCAGCACCCCCCTTCTGGCTGATACCCAGGTGACCGAGGACCCCGTCCGTGCCCTCACCCCCGTGGCCACTCTCAGAGCCGGCACCCCCGTCACCTGGCTCAACCGCTATTACCACCGGGACATGACCTGGGACTACATCGAGTTCACCCAGAACGGAACGCTGATGCGCGGCTTTGTGCCCGGCAGCACCGTGGCGCCGTTTTATGAGGCGGACATAGAGATCTCGAAGTAGGAACCGAGGAGACGCTTGGAAACTATCCTGAAAGAAAGTTTCCAAACCTGCAAAGAACTGAAAAATGGGGACGGAGGCGAGCGCCCGCTGTGCGGGATGAAGCGAGCCGTCTGTCCAATGAAGCAAGGAGTTTGAAGCAGTGCTTGCGCTGCGCACAAATGACTATGCTGAATTGAGGGACGGAGGCGAGCGCC
>JAAYJP010000111.1 GCA_012522875.1 Clostridiales bacterium
GGCTGCTTCTTCAGCAGCGGCTTGCGCATCCTGCTTGGCCTGGTCCAGCTCACCCTGAAGGCCTGTCACCTGAGTGGTCAGCTCGTCCACCTTTTTCTGCAGGTTACCCTTTTCAGAGTAGGTCACACCAGCAAAAATGGCAACAGCTACAAGGGCTACCGCCAAAACGATGGCCAGTGTCTTTTGAGCCTTTCCCGGGGTATTCGTCATGCTTGTTTCCTCCTAGTAATAAATTCCCTATGATTATACCCTCAAGAAGGGTATTCGGGTCACGTCAGTTGTTTTGGGGATTCCAGCAGGCCGCTTCGTGGCCCGGGGACATCACCATAAGTTCGGGCGTTTGCGTCACGCACTGATCAATCGCGTAGCGGCAACGGGTTCTAAAAGCACACCCGGAAGGCAGATTGAGCGGACTGGGCACTTCCCCTTCCAATACGATCCGGCGCCTGACCCTGGCCTTCTTCGGATCAGGAATCGGTATGGCGCTCATGAGGGATTGGGTGTAGGGATGCCTTGGAGACGAAATAATCTCGTCCGCTGGTGCCATCTCAACTATCTTACCCAGATACATCACCGCTACACGCCGGCTCATGTGCTGCACCACATGCAGATCATGAGCGATGAAAAGATAAGCCAGGCCGAGCTTTTGCTGTAATTCCTCAAAAGTGTTGATGATCTGGGCCTGAATGGAAACATCAAGGGCTGAAACCGGCTCATCACACACGATGAACTCCGGATCCACCGCCAGGGCGCGGGCGATTCCGATACGCTGGCGCTGGCCTCCAGAAAACTCATGGGCATAGCGGCGCTTGTGGTCGGCGTTTAGACCAACAAGCTGCAAAAAGTTTGCGACTTTTTCCTCGCGCTCCCCGGGGGTCGTGTAGAGCTTATGGATATCCAGGGGTTCTCCCACAATGTCTCCCACCGTCATCCGGGGATTAAGCGAGGAGTAGGGATCCTGGAACACCACCTGCATCTCCCGGCGAAAACGCTGGATGTTGCTGTCATCTATCTCATCGCCCTTGTACTTGACACTGCCACCGGTGGGGGTGTAAAGCCTGAGTATGCTGCGACCTACTGTGGTCTTCCCGCATCCGGATTCTCCCACCAGGCCCAGGGTCTCGCCCTTGTCAATGGTAAAGGACACCCCATCCACCGCCTTGAGCAAGGTTTTCCTGAAGAAGCCCGTTTTGATGGGAAAGTGCTGTCTTAAATCTTTTACTTCCAGAAGATGCTCAGGCATTGGTCCGCGCTCCTTCCCCACCTTCGTACCGTATGCCGTCCCGGACATTGACCCAGCAGGACGCAAGATGCTCCTGCGCAACCCGGATTTCTTCCGGGTACTCCGTCAGGCATACTTTCATGGCCTGATCACAACGGGCTGAAAAGGGGCAGCCAGCTGGCATGTTGAGCAGGTCCACGGGGGACCCGCCAATGGGGGTCAGGCGCTCGTGAGCGGCGGTAATCTTTGGAATGGACCGTAAAAGGCCCTTGGTGTATTCATGCCGTGGGTTGTAGAAGATCTCATCCACGATGCCGCGCTCACAGATACGCCCGGCATACATGACGATAATCTCGTCGCACATCTCGGCGATCACCCCCAAATCGTGCGTGATCATAATGATGGACATGCCCATCCTGTCCTTCAGGTCGCGCATCAGTTCGAGGATCTGCGCCTGAATGGTGACATCAAGCGCTGTGGTGGGCTCATCAGCTATGAGGATATCCGGCTCACAGGCCAGCGCCATGGCGATCATCACCCGCTGGCGCATGCCACCGGAAAGTTGGTGCGGATATTGTTTTAAGCGTTTATCGGGTTCGTTGACACCTACCAGCTTGAGCATCTCAAGCGCCCGCTCCTGGGCCTGCTTGCGGTTGCGCTTGGTGTGCAGAAGGATGGCTTCCATCAGTTGGTTGCCCACAGTATAAACCGGGTTCAGGCTTGTCATGGGATCCTGAAAGATGATGGAAATCTTTGCGCCGCGGATTTGTCGCACGCTTCCAATAGGCATCTTGACGATATCCTCATCCTCAAAAAGGATCTCCCCCTGAGAAATCCTGCCCGGATTATCCAGGATCCTGAGGATGGAATAGGCGGTGACGGACTTTCCGGAGCCAGACTCTCCCACGATGCCCAGCACCTTCCCGCGATCAAGGTTAAAATTGATCCCGTTGACCGCACGCACTTCGCCGGATTCGATGGGAAAAACAGTGTGCAGGTTTTTTACCCGCAAAAGGGTTTGGGACATATTATCTCCTTAATTTGGGGTCAAACGCATCCCGCAGGCCGTCCCCCAGAAGGTTGAAGGAAAGTACAATCAGGCAGATGCCAAGCGCCGGGAACAGCATCTTGTAGGGAAAAATCTGCATCCCGCCCCGGGCCAGATTGGCCAGGGATCCAAGGCTGGGCATAGGTGCCTGAACACCCAGGCCGATAAAGCTCAGGAAACTCTCGGTGAAGATGGCGCTGGGAATCTGAAGGGCTGTAGAAATGAAAATCACGGACATGCAGTTGGGCAGGATGTGCTTGCGGATGATCCGACCCGCGTTTGCGCCAAGCGCCCGGGCAGCCAGGACATACTCGTTGTTCTTGATGGACAGGATCTGCCCTCGCACCAGGCGTGCCATCCCCACCCAGTAGAGCAGGCCAAAGACGATGAACATGCTGATCATGTTGTTGCCAAGCGTTGCAAGCACCGTGCCGGTGAGGCTGTCACCCAGAACCTGCTGAAGGACCACGGACAAAAGGATGACCATCAGCGTGTCAGGCAGGGAGTAGATGATATCCACGATGCGCATCATGATGATATCAGTCTTGCCGCCCACATAGCCTGAGATGGAGCCATAGAACAAGCCGATGACCAGAACGATGATGCTGGCGAAAAAGCCTACCGCCAGGGATACACGGGCACCAAAGACGACGCGGATAAAGTAATCCCGCCCCAGTTCATCCGTTCCAAAGATATGCGGGAAAACATATTCCCCCGCGGCGATTTTTTCCTGCTCCATCTGTGAAAAGCTCATGGGATGCAGGTTGGTGATGCTACGGTCGCGTTTGCCGTCTACCTTGATTACCTCAGAATAGCCGTAGGGCACGATGAGGGGAGCGACAAAAATGGTGATGAGCAAAAGCGCCAGGGCGATGATGCTCATCACGGCCAGCGGGTTTTTAAACAGCCTGCGCATGCCATCGCGGAAGAAAGTGGTGCTTTCACGCATAATGTCATGCTGCGCCTTCTCCTCCGCCGTGGCAGGCTCAAACCGCCCCACATCCAGCTGCATGCTCAGGGGCCTCTTGTTGGGAATGGTATCAGGCGTATATTCGCTCATTCACAAACCTCAGTCAAAGGTGATTTTGGGATCAATGGCCTTATAAAGCAGGTCACTGATCAAGGTCATGACAACCATGAGGGTGGCCAGGAAGATCGTGGTACCCATGATCATGGAGTAGTCCCGGTTATTGATGGCCGTGACAAAATGGGTGCCCAGGCCGCCGATGGTGAACACTGTCTCCACCACCAGGGAACCGGTAAGGATGTAGGCGGTGAGAGGGCCCACATAGGTGATTACGGGGATCAGAGCGTTCCTGAGGGCATGCTTGGCGATAACCACCCGCTCGCTGACGCCTTTGGCCCGGGCCGTACGGATGTAATCCTGGCCCAAAACGTCCAGCATCGAGGACTTGGTGAGCCGGGTGATATAAGCCATGGGGTAAAGCGCCAGGGATATGACCGGCAGCATGTAGTTGGGATCGGTAATGCTCCACACCTTAAACCAGCCCAATGTGTGGCTGAAAACCAAGAGCAGCAGGGTGGCCAGGATGAAACTGGGCACTGCCACAAACAGCGTGGTGAAGAAAATAATCGCGCGGTCGGCCCATTTTCCGCGCCTGAGCGCCGCAAAGGAGCCGAATAGCAGGCCGAAAGCCAAAGCCACCAGCACCGCCATACCCCCCAACCTGGCGGAAATCGCAAAAGAGGACGAGATGGTGCTGGATATCTCGCGCCCGGTCTTGAGGGAGACGCCAAAGTCCCCGCGGAGCAAATTGCCAAGGTAAAGGAAAAACTGCTCCCC
>JAAYJP010000112.1 GCA_012522875.1 Clostridiales bacterium
GCCGACACCACTATACGGACTCAATCCAAAAATGGCACAATATGTTCATTTACCTAACATGTCGCCCCCCCATCCCCTTCTCTTGGGGCGAGTTTGCCGCACGCCATCCAAAAAGCCGGGAAGCGCTGCTTCCCGGCCCCGGTGTGCCTTCCCTGTCCTTCAGGGGGGTGGTTATTTCATGGCCTGCTGGCCGGCGATCTGGCCGAAGATGATGATGTCGGCGATGGCGTTGCCGCCCAGGCGGTTGCCGCCATGGATGCCGCCGGTGACTTCGCCCGCTGCGTACAGGCCGGGGATGACCTCGCCTGCGGTGCTGAGCACCTGGCAGAGCTCGTTGATTTCAACGCCGCCCATGGTGTGGTGAACCATGGCCAGGCCCCGGCCGGCGTAGTAGGGCGCCTTGTCAAAGGGGAACTCGAACACCCTTCGGCCCAGGGGATCCGCGGCTTCGCCCTTGACGGCCTTGTTAAAGGCATCCACAGCGGCCTTCACGTTCTCAGGGTCGGCGCCGATTTTCTCGGCCAGTTCTTCCAGGGTATCGGCCTTGATGACGCCGCCTGAGGCCACGATGTCCTCGATTTTACGCCCGTCATAGGATACGCCGTGCTGGATGTCCTCGGCGGTGTGGGCATCGGAGAGGAACCAGAAGAAGGAGCCGGGCTGCTCCAGCACAGCGCCGGAGAGCACATCGCGGCGGGAGTCCTCGGCCACGAAGCGGTTGCCCTCAGCATTGAGGTACAGGTTGTTGGCGATGGAGGCACTGAAGCCGCCGCCGCCGGTAACCAGCTGGATCCATTCCATGCCGATGAGGTTGGCTGCGATTTCCTCAGCCATCACGATGCCGTCCCCGGTGGCGCTGGGCAGGTTGGTGGTGGGCACGGTTTCATCCAGGTTGGCCCAGTGCCTGTTGTAGCGCATGCGCATTTCTACATTGGCGCCAAAGCCGCCGGTGGCCAGGATGACGCTCTTGTTGGCGGTGTAGGTGAAGGGCTGGCCTGCGGATGTGGTGCCGGAAACGCCCACGGCACGGCCGTTATCCATGAGGATGTGCTCCACCTTGTGCTCCAGGATGACCTCGCCGCCGTTCTTGACGACAAACTCATACTGGGGGATGACAAAGTCGGAGCCCTTGGGGCCAAAAACGCGCTGGGGCTGGTGGCTGCGGGCCCAGGTGGCGCCCACCGCCGTGGTGATCTCAGGGGACCACTTCATGCCCAGATCCTCCAGGAAAGAGAGGGAATCCTTTGCGCCGTTGCCCAGGATCTCCACCAGTTTGGGGTTGGCCACATAGTCGCCGCCCACATAGGTCTGCAGTTTGTGCAGGTCGGGAGAGTCAAACACATTGGTGCGGCCTTCGGCCAGGTAGGCGTCCAGGTCTTTCTGCACGCTCTCCTGCCAGCGGGCCATGTATTCATCATGGGGCGGGAGGGCCAGCTGTGCCTTGACATAGTCCAGGCCGGAAGCGGCCATGGAGCCCGCCTTCTGGATGTCGGTATAGGCGGCGTTGAGCGCGCTGCCCGCGGCGATGGTGTTGCCGCCATAGCTGGACATCTTGTCCACCACCAGGACGGAGCCGCCCGCGCGCAGCACCTCCACCGCGGCGGTCAGGCCGGCACCGCCGGCGCCGATGACGATGACGTCGGCCGTTCTTTCTTCGGTTTCAAGGCTGGCGGGCGCATCCTCAGCCGGGGCCAGGGTGATGGCTTCCACGCTGGCGCCGGAGGACAAAAGAGCCGCCTTGGCCGCCTCCAGGATGGCGCTGCTGGTAAAGGTGCAGCCTGCTACCGTGTCCAGGGCGATGGTCTGCTTCTCCACAATGAGGGCCGGCAATTTGTCAATGGCCGGGTCGGAGATGCCGGGGGTTTCGCCGGCGGCAGTCACTTCAACAGCGAGGATGTTCTTCTCATCCACCGTGACTGAAACCGTGACATCCCCGCCATATCCGGCGGCGGCGCCCTCATAGGTGCCGGGGGTGAAGACACTTTCCCCTGAGGCTGCCAGGGTCAGCGGCAGCGACAGGCAAAGGACCAGGAGCAGGCAAAGTATGCGTCTCATAAGGTTCCTCCTTCTTATTAGAGCCTGTTCACACTATTGAAGAAAGTTATCTGGAGTGATATCATAGCTCCATGAAGCTAACTATTGAGCAATTCGGGAAGATCTCGCACTATTTGCCCCGCCAGAGGGGAAACGTGA
>JAAYJP010000113.1 GCA_012522875.1 Clostridiales bacterium
GAATGCCGGCTGGCTTCCTATTGCGATATCTTTTGTGAAAGCGGCGTGTTCTCAGCCGATGAATCCCGGGAAATCCTGCTGGCGGCAAGAAAGTTTGGCCTGGGCCTCAAAATCCACGCTGATGAACTGGGCGCCATTGGCGGAAGTGAACTCGCGGGTGAACTTGGCGCGGTCTCCGCCGAGCACCTGATCGCCATCAAAAAATCAGGCATCAGCGCCCTGGCCAAGGGCGGCGTCATTGCCTGCCTGCTTCCCGCCACCAGCTTCTACCTGGACAAGCCTTACGCTCCCGCCAGGGAACTGATCACTGCGGGCGTTCCGGTTGCGGTGGCCTCTGACTTCAACCCCGGCAGCTGCCCGGGGCTGAACCTACAGTTATGCATCAACCTGTCGTGCCTCAAGTACAAAATGGCACCGGAAGAAGTGCTGACCGCCGTCACGCTCAACGCGGCGGCAGCCATCGGGCTTTCCCATGACATCGGCAGCATTGAGCCCGGCAAACAGGCGGACCTGGTCATCTGGGATTCCCCGGATCTCGACTTCCTTTGTTACCGCTTTGGCAGCAACCTGGCTCGCACCGTCATCAAAAAGGGCAGGGTTGTCGCGGATCATTAGCCAAAAAACTATTCAAGAAAACGCCGGCGCCATCCTTAAAGTGAGGTCCAGGATGGCGTTTTCCCGTATTATGGAGCCCATCGCCTCGATGTCCAGGCGCAATTCCCGGTCTTCCGTCAAGAACGGAACCCGTTCACGGACAAGCGAAATCAGTTCCCGGTGAAACGGCGATGGCTTGCCGCCCCGAAGCTCCGCCGCCTGTGCAGCGGCCAGAAGCTCAAGGGACAGGACGGAAAGTGTGTTGCCGGCGATTTTCCGCGCCTTGCGGGCGGCATGCGCCCCCATGGACACATGGTCCTCCTGGTTGGCTGAAGAGGGAATGGAATCCACGCTGGCCGGGTGGGCCAGCACCTTGTTCTCGCTCACCAGGGCTGCCGCTGTATACTGGATAATCATCATGCCTGAGTTGGCCCCGCCGTCCTTTACCAAAAACGCAGGCAGTCCGCCGCTTAGTTGCGGGTTCACCATCCGCTCCAGGCGGCGCTCGGAGATACTGGCCAGTTCTGCTGCAGCCATGCCCAGGTAGTCCAGTGCCAGAGCCAGCGGCTCCCCGTGAAAGTTCCCGCCGGAAAGAACATCGCCTTCCTCCGGGAAAAGGAGAGGATTGTCGGTCACGGCGTTGAACTCCGTCTCCAGCACCTGTTTCACATGCCTGAGCGCGTCCCTTGCAGCCCCGTGCACCTGCGGGATGCAGCGCAGCGAGTAGGCATCCTGAACGCGGCGGGGCTCTGCTCTGTCCATCAGCTCGCTGCCTTTGGTGAGGTCCAGAATATTTTGGGCTACCAACGCCTGTCCCTGATGAGGCCTTAAGGCATGAATACGCGGGTCAAAAGCCGCGGACAGCCCCTGAAGGGCTTCAAGGGACAGGCTGGCTGTGATATCAGCCAGGCGGGCCGCGCGGAAGGTGTCCGCCAGGGCCAGCGCACCCACTGCCCCCATCATCTGGGTGCCGTTGATGAGTGCAAGGCCTTCCTTGGCTTTGAGCTGAACACATTTCAGCCCCGCTGCGGCAAGCGCTTTTCCGCCCGGCATTCGTACTTCCTCATAAAATGCCTCGCCCCCGCCCATGAGCACCAGGGCCATGTGGGCAAGGGGCGCCAGGTCACCGGAGGCACCCAGCGAACCCTGCTCCGGTATCACCGGGTGAACGCCTGCGTTGAGCATATCCACCAATAGCTCCACCACCTGTGGCCTGATGCCGGAGTGTCCCTGGCACAGAGCGTTGGCTCGCAGCAAAAGCATGCCACGCGTGCTGTCCTCCGGAAGCGGTTCTCCACAACCCACGGCGTGGCTCTTCACCAGATTGGCCTGAAGCTGGTCCACCAAGCCCTGGGAAATGGGCACCTGGCTGAACGCACCAAAACCTGTGTTGATACCATACACCGGCGCAGCTTTCTCCAGGATGCCCTCCACCTGCGCCCGGGAGCTCGCCATCCGGGCGAAAGCCTCCGGCGCGATCTCCACCCTGGCCCAATACCTGGCAACCGCCATGACGCCTTCCAGTGTCAACGAGCGGCCATCCAGCACTACCCGGCTGATTCCTTCGGAATGAAGCACATAACCTCCCCGCGGTGCTCTGAGGCTTCCGCACCCATTGATTGAAGAATGGGCTCTCAGCCCAGCCCAAACTCCCTGCGCAGGGTTTGCTCCATAATCGCTTTGGGCGCGTCTTTTCCCGTCCAAAGGGTGAAGTTCACTGCCCCCTGGTTGGCCAGCATGCCAAGGCCGTTAATGGTTTTGGCCCCTTGCGCTTGGGCTGTTCGCAGGAAAAGCGTGTTGGGGTCGTTGAACACCACATCCGCCACCACCATCTCAGGGGTGATGCCGGCATAGTCAATGTCAGGCTTGCTGCCAACATCCGGATAGAGACCGATGGAAGTGCCATTCACCAGAATATCCGTCCGCTCCGGAACCGGGGCCCTGGGCACAAGGGGCAGGGCTTCAGCCGTCACCCCGGTGCGGTGCCGGATCATCTCCGCCAACTCCCGCGCTTTCTCCATCGTGCGGTTGATAATCGTCACTTTTTTTGCGCCGGCTAACGCTGCTTCCACGGCGATCGCCCGAGCGGCGCCTCCCGCTCCTATAATCGCAAGGTTTTTGCCCTTTACCTGACAACCGTTCTCCTGCAAGGACTCCAGCATCCCCTTTCCATCGGTGTTTTCGCCGATCAGCCTGCCCCCCTCATTGACCACGGTATTCACAGCGCCAATAATCTCGGCCGCTTCTGTCAGTTCGTCAAGGTAGGGAATCACGGCAATTTTGTGCGGGATGGTCAGATTGATCCCCCGCATTCCAAAAGCCCGCACCGCCTGGATGGCTGCCGGCAAGTCCTCCCGGATCACCCTGATGGTAAGGTAACGGAAAGGCAAGCCCAGGGCTTCAAATGCCGCCTCCTCCATCACGCCTGTGGGGTTTTCCTCCACCGGGTCTCCAAATACGCCCACCAGTTCCGCGCGATAATTCTTTGACATGCCTGCCTCCCTTTCCGATTATTCCGTCTGCCGCTTTGCTCATATCATAATGCAAAAGAAATCCGAATACAAGGCGAGCCGGCGCGCCCGCCATGCTATAATGAAGACGGTTCATAAAACAATGACAGAGGGATAGCTCATGATAAAGTTTGGAACGGGTGGCTGGCGGGGCATCATCGGAAAGGATTTTATCTATGGCAACATCTGCCTGGTGGCCCAGGGGCTGGCAGACATGATCCGCCAGGACGGGCAATTGGAGAAGCCCGTGATGCTGGGCTTTGACCGCAGGTTCTTGTCTTTTGAAGCAGCCTGCTGGATTGCTGAAACGCTGTGCGCAAGCGGTATTCCCGTCTGGTTTATGAAGCGCACTGCCCCCACGCCCCTGGTAATGCATACGGTGAAGGCCCGGAATCTAAACTATGGCGTACAGGTCACAGCCAGCCATAATCCCGCCAGCTACAATGGCGTCAAGCTGATTGTGGCAGGCGGGCGGGATGCTTCTGAGGAAATAACAGGCCGCCTGGAGGGCCTGATCGCCAAAGCCGTACCCCAAAGCATCCCTTTCGCCGTGGCCGAAGGCAAGGGCCTGATTACCTATCCCAAAAACCCGTTCAACGATTTCATCGACAGCATCCAGTCCCAGATCCGCATGGACCTCATCCGCCAGCGCGGGCCACGTATCCTCTTTGACCCGATGCACGGATCCGGCGCCTATCCCCTGATGGTGCTGCTCTACACCGCCCGATGCACGGTGGACCACATCAATTTTGAGCGGGACGCCTATTTCGGCGGCCATACTCCCGCGCCCAGCGAAATCAGCCTCAGCGAGCTGCGCCGGAAGGTGCCCTCCCTGGGCTATGATCTGGGTATCGCCTTTGACGGCGATGGTGACCGGCTTGGCATTATCGACCGCAGCGGCCGCTATATCACCGCAAATGAAATTCTGGTTCTTCTGTACTACTACCTCCATGAGCACCGCGGGTGGCGGGGGCCTGTTGTGCGCAACATAGCCACCACCCATATGCTGGACAGGCTGGCAGAATCCTTTGGCGAAACCTGCTACGAGGTGCCCGTGGGCTTCAAACACATCTCCCAAAAGATAGAAGAAACGGATGCCGTGCTGGGGGGAGAGTCCTCCGGCGGCCTGACCGTCCGGGGGCACATTCACGGCAAGGATTCCGTCTATGCCGCCGCCCTTCTGGTTGAGGCACTCTGCGCCCTCCAGAAAAGTCCCGCTGAGATCGTGGACGAACTGTATAAAAAACTGGGCCCTCATCATACAGCTGAGGAGAGCTTTGCCTTCACACCTGAAGAAAAGCAATTGGTGGTAGCCAGCCTGATGCAGCGGCGCGAATTGCCTCATTTTTCCCAAAATATCCTGCGCGTTTCCTATCTGGACGGGTGTAAGGTATATTTTGCAGACGGCAGCTTCATCGTCTGCCGCTTCTCCGGTACTGAACCCCTGCTGCGCCTGTATGCCGAAGCACCCCAGATGGCGCGGGCAGAGGGGAATGTGCGGCAGTTCAGGGAGCATATCGATTCCCTGCTTGGCCGGAAACAAGGTTGACATCGGTGCGCCCCGCCGCTAAAATGGGCATAGATGCGCGGAGCGCTCAGAAAAAGTATATATTATTTAGGAGGAGATTCACATGAAAAAGTTCGTAATCCTGACCTTGGCAATGCTTCTTGTCTTATCTATCACCTCTTCCCTGGCGGAGGGTGCCCTGGTCGTGTACTCACCCCATGATGCGGACCCCTTGCAGGCCGGTTTGGCCCTGTTCCAGGAAGCCTATCCTGACATCAAGGTGGAATATATCGCTGCAGGAACGGGAGAACTGCTCCAGCGCGTGGCCGCTGAAAGTGAAAACCCGCTTGCTGATGTCCTGTGGGGCGGCGGCGCCGACTCCCTTGCCGCCTTCAAACCTTATTTTCAGCCTTATGTCTGCGCCAATGATGATGTGATTGGGGAAGAGTTCAAAGACGCGGAAGACCTTTGGATTGGCGAATCCCCCTTGCCCATGGTGCTCTTCTACAACAAAACCCTGGTCCCTGAGGAAGATGCCCCCAAGGCCTGGGAAGATCTGCTTAACCCCAAGTGGAAAGGCCAGATAGCCTACGCTTCCCCGGCCAAATCCGGCTCCGCGTATACCCAGCTGTGCACCATGATATTGGCCCAGGGCGGCCCTGATGGCGGCGGATGGGACTTTGTGGAGAAATTCTATCAGAACCTGGATGGCAAGGTGCAGGACAGCTCCGG
This sequence comes from Clostridiales bacterium, assembly GCA_012522875.1. Taxonomy (GTDB): domain Bacteria; phylum Bacillota; class Clostridia; order Christensenellales; family Aristaeellaceae; genus UBA6115. The sequence goes on from JAAYJP010000113.1 coordinate 5,344, forward strand.
TAACTGCCATAAGCTGGTGGCTGCGGGCGAGTATGCTATTGGCGTGACCATTGAAAAATCCGCCGTGCTCTACGCAGACAATCCTGATGTAGCTTTTGTATACCCCGCCCAGAACAGTGCGGTTCCGGACGGTGTGGCCATTATCAAGGGCTGCCCCAACCTGGAAAACGCGAAGCTGTTCGTCGACTTCGTAACCGGGCTTGAGTGCCAGAAGGATCAGAACACGAACTGGAAGCGTCGCCCGGTGCGCAGCGACCTGGAACCTGTTGGCCTGGCACCACTCTCCGAAATCGACCTGGTCAAGTATGATTTCGACTGGGCCGCCAACGAGAAGGAAACCATCATCGACAAGTGGCAGGAGATTGTTGTCAACAACTGATTCCAGCCAATCCTCAGGGGAGCGGGCAGTGCCTGTCTCCCCTCCTTTTTAGAAGGAGACATCCATGCAATCTCACGACGTTGGCATAAAGGACGCGGTAAAAATGTATGGCGACTTCAAAGCGGTCGCCGGCATCACCCTGGACATAAAAAGAGGGGAATTTTTCACGCTTCTCGGGCCTTCCGGCTGTGGAAAGACCACCCTGCTGCGCATGATCGCGGGGTTCAACACCATCGATCGCGGCACCATTTCCTTCGGGGAGAATGTCATCAACCATGTGCCTGCCCATAAGCGCGGCATCGGGATGGTCTTTCAGAATTATGCGATTTTCCCGCACCTGAGCGTAGCTGACAATGTCGCCTACGGGCTGAAGGCCCGGAAGGTACCCGGCAGCGAAACAGGGCCCCGGGTTAAAAACGCACTGGAGATGGTTCAGATTGCTGAGCTGGCGGGTCGCATGCCCAATGAGCTGTCCGGCGGGCAGCAGCAGCGTGTTGCTCTGGCGCGTGCCTTTGTTATTGAGCCAAGCGTTCTGCTGATGGATGAACCCCTCTCCAACCTGGATGCCAAGCTTCGCGTCCAGATGCGCACCACCATTAAAAAACTGCAGCGCAAGCTGGGCATCACCACCATCTATGTCACGCATGACCAGGAGGAAGCCCTCTCTATCTCTGACCGCATTGCCGTGATGAAGGATGGGCTGATCATGCAGGTCGGGGAGCCGACGCAAATCTATAAAAAGCCCGAAAATCCTTTTGTCGCGGGTTTCATCGGCGTATCCAACTTCCTGGACTGTGATATCGCGGGCCAGGACCCAAATAACGCTGCCCTTACAGTCGCGGGCTATAAGATCAAAGACGTCAGGCTCAGCCGGCCCTTTACCGGAAAGGGGAAAATCGCGGCACGGCCCGAATACCTCTCCCTTGATGCTGAGGGTATCAAGGGAACCATCGAGCTATCTACTTTCCTGGGGGACTTCATTGAATACGAAATAATGCTTGAAAGCGGGCAGGCCATCCAGCTGAATGAGTACACCAAAGACGCCCTTTCGGTCAAACCCGACGGGATGGAAGTCCGGGTAGCGCTGGATGCTTCCGCCATTATCGTCTATGGCGAAGGCGGGGAGGTGCTGACATGATAAGGCTTCCCGTGATCAAAAGGCCACGGTTTGATTTTTGGTTTTTTGTGAAGGCCGCGGTGATTCTGTCCATGCTCTTTTTCCTGGTCTATCCTTTTTCCACGCTCATCACTCGGAGCTTTTTCTCAAAAAACACGGACGGCCTGACGCTTAACAACTACGCTTCCTTTTTCAGCAAAAAGTACTACCTGGACGCGCTGAAAAACACACTCTCCATTTCCTTCATTTCATCCTTCGCCTGCCTGCTGGTGGGCGCGCCTATGGCATATCTGATGACCCGCTTCAATATCTGGGGAAAAAAGGTCATTTATGTTTGCATTATCCTGGCGCTGATGTCCCCTCCTTTTCTTGGCGCCTATTCCTGGATACTGCTGTTTGGCCGCGCGGGCTTCATCACCAGCCTGCTGGCCGCCATTGGCATTAAAGCCCCCACCATTTATGGCATGGGTGGCATCATCCTTGTCTTCACCCTCCATCTGTTTCCCTATGTCTACCTGTATGTAGCGGGAGCATTAAGCAGCATTGACTCTTCCCTGGAGGAAGCGGGAGAAAACCTGGGCTCTTCCAAACTGCGCCGCCTGTTTACAGTTACATTGCCGGTGGTCATGCCGTCCATCCTGGCTGGCGCTGTGATGGTCTTTATGACTTCACTGGCTGACTTCGGAACACCCATGCTTCTGGGTGAAGGCAAAACCCGTGTGTTATCCGTGTTGGTGTATGACGCCTATATGAGCGAAATCGGCGGCAACGCCAATATGGCCAGCGCCCTGTCGGTCATCGCGGTCATCACCTCCTTGAGTGTCCTGCTGCTTCAAAAATTTTATGTGGCGCGGAAAAACTACGCGATGACATCACTGCGCCCGCCCAAGGTCATCGTGTTGCATGGCTGGAAGCGGTTCCTGGTGACGCTGCCGGTCGTGCTGGTTGCCTTTATGGGCCTGCTTCCGCAGCTGACAGTGGTCGTTTCCTCCTTTATCCAGACGGATTTCACCGGTTTCATCGGGGGATTCACCCTTGATAACTACCAAAAAATCCTGAGCCGCCTGGCTACCAACATCACCAACACCTACTATTTCTCCGCCGTCGCTATCGTGTTCATTGTTGTCTTTGGCATGCTCATTTCCTATATCCTGGTGCGCAAGCGCGGCAAGATCGCCAGCGCCATGGATCTGCTGGTGATGTTCCCCTATGTCATTCCGGGGTCGGTACTTGGCGTATGCCTGATCGTGGCATTCAACCGGCAGCCAATCGTCCTGACCGGCACTGCCGCCATCATGATCATTTCCTATGTGGTCCGGAAATTGCCCTATACAGTCCGGTCAGGCAGTGCCTTTCTCTACCAGATGGACGCCTCAGTGGAGGAAGCGTCCATCAGCCTGGGCGTGTCCCCCATGAAAACCTTCTTTACCGTGATTGCCCGCCTGATGCTGCCGGGTATCCTGTCCGGAGCCATCCTCAGCTGGATCACCTGCATCAACGAGCTAAGTTCCTCCATCATGCTCTACGGCGGCAAAACTTCCACAATTTCCGTGGCTATTTATCAGGAAGTCATGCGCATGAGCGACGGCACCGCCGCCGCGCTGGCCTCCATCCTGACGCTCACTACGGTGGCTTCCATGATGATCTTCCTGCGTTTCAGCAAGGGAAGGGCATCCCTCATTTAGGTGATGATGGATAAGGCCAGCCCGGAACAATTGCGAGCAAACCCTTGAAAGAACTGCTATTCAAGGGTTTTTTCTTCTTCGCCTTGCTAAGCCCCGCTTGCCCGCGCCCGCATCTTCCCCACTCCGCTCCGTCCAGTGTCCAATGTTGGGAAAGGAGAAGCAATGGGTCGTGTCATAGGCGGCTTTTGAAAAAAGCCGCCGCGAACCAAGGGCAGTCCACGACGATGCCGCTCCCGTTCGTCTCCCGTCAAAGCCCGCAGGCTTTGGCGGGAAAGGAGGAGCGACGGAACGGGTGAGAGGGGGCTTTTGAAAAAAGCCGCCGCAAACTAAGTGCAGTCCGCGACGATGCCGCTCCCGTTCGTCTTCCGTCAAAGCCCACAGGCTTTGGCGGGAAAGGAGGAGCGACGGAACGGGTGAGAGGGGCTTTTGAAAAAAGCCGCCGCGAACTAAAGGCAGTCCGCGGCGATGCCGCTCCCGTTCGTCTCCCGTCAAAGCCCGCAGGCTTTGGCGGGAAAGGAGGAGCGACGGAACGGGTGAGAGGGGGCTTTTGAAAAAAGCCGCCGCGAACTGAATGCAGTCCGCGACAAAACCCCATGTCTTACCCCGTCAAAGCCCACAGGCTTTGTCGGGAAAGGAGGAGCGACGGAATGTGTGAGAGGTGGCTTTTGA
>JAAYJP010000114.1 GCA_012522875.1 Clostridiales bacterium
GCGTCAATAAAGTCCAGCGCCAGGGCGCAGGCAGACTCAAGCATGTGCTCCCGCATCAACCCCGCGATGACAGCGGAAGCCAGCATATCCCCAGTGCCGGGGTAACTGCCGGGATAGCGCTTGTGCAAAAGCGTCTTTGGTTCCTGACCGGCAGAATAGGCCGTAACGCCAATTTGCCCCTCCTGTGATATTACCCCGGTAAGCACGGCCTGAGGCGCTCCCAGGGAGAGGACCTGGGCCTGATCGGGCACCTCAGGCTCAAAACCGGCGATGATTTGCCGGCCCAGCAAAAGCGCCGCCTCCGTACGATTGGGAAAGATGACATCCGCCCTTTGGCACAGGGCTTTTAGCCCCGCCACCATGTCGTCCCCGCAGAAGGCGTAGGGTTTGCCCTGGTCTGCCATCACAGGATCCACATACAGCTTGCCCTCGGGCGCCATCAGCTGTGCCAGAAAGGAGAGCACCAGCTCCGCCTGGGCGGCAGCCCCCAGGTAGCCGGTGTACACCGCGTCAAAGGCAAGCCCCAGTCTCTGCCAGTGGTTGATGATGCCTTCCATATCCTTGAGCAGATCAAGCCTGTGAACCTGCCCAAAGCCGCCGGTGTGGGTGCTGAAGAGCGCTGTGGGCAGCATGGCACAGCGGAGGCCTGATGCAGCCAGCACAGGCAAAACAACCTGCATGGAGCAACGCCCCACGCAGGATATGTCTTGAATGATGAGAATGGTTTTCTGCCGCTTGCTTTCCACCGGAGCTTAGACGGGTCGCTCTTTGCCCATGAAGCAGACAGCCAGAGTCCCCGGGCCGGCATGGGCGCCAATCACCGGACCGATGAACTGTACCTTGATATCACGGATCTCCGGTATGCGGTTCTTAAGCTGGGTTTTGAAAATTTCAGCTTCGTCCCGAATATCCCCGTGCATGATCACCACCGATTGTGCGCCAGGATCCTGAATATATTTCGCCACTTTCTCCACCAGGGCCTTCATGGCCTTTTTACGGCCCTGCACTTTGGTGAAGGCCTCCAGTTTACCAGCTTTGGTGAGGGTGAGGATCGGCTTGATGTCCAGCATTGTGCCCACCATGGCGCTGGTGGAAGAAATTCGGCCGCCACGCCGCAAATACACCAGATCGCCCACGGTGAACCAGGCATGCGCCTTCAGGCGGTTGGCCTCCACCCACTGGATCACTTCCTCCATGGAGGCACCTTTTTCATAGAGTTTATGGGCTTCCATCACCAACAGCGATTGGGGAACGGAAATCGACAGGGTATCCACCACCACGAACTTCCGGTTGGGGTATTTTTCCATCAACTCTCTCTGAGCTTCCAGCACATTCTGGAAAGTGGCTGACATTTCAGAGGAAAAGGCCAGGAACAGCAGATCCTTTTCTTTTAGGATTGGCTCAAAATATTCGATATAGGCGGGTGTGGGAAGGAGTGAGGTAAAGGGCTTGGAGCCCGCGCGCATGCGCTCAAAAAGCGTTTTCTCCATGCCGCTTGCGCCATTGTCATCCAGATATTCCTGGTCATCCAGGGTGTAGGGCATCCTGACGATGGGGATATTCATCTCCCGCGCGATTTCGTGGGGCAGATCGCTGTCGCTGTCACTCATAAGCACATAATCCTTGGCCATATGATCCCTCCATCGCAGATAATTCCAAACCACAAAGGTTAAAGCCATTGTAGACTTTATGAGACAAAAATGCAAGGACTGACGCATTTTGACCATAGCCTGGGCAGGTGCATTGACAGGAGCAGGGTCATTTCTTAAGATACCTGAAATGGCATGTGGAGGTTGAGATGGA
>JAAYJP010000007.1 GCA_012522875.1 Clostridiales bacterium
ACCTCGGAAGCGCGAATGAAGGGCGTGTCGGCGGAGGAAGTGCTCCGGCACATCATCGACACCCAGCCGGTGCCGGGCGCCAAGGGATGACCGGGCGCCTGCTGGCCGTTTTAAGCGTGCTGGGGGTAACGGGCCTGTCCGCCCTGTCCCTGGGCGGGCCGGTTTTTTATTTTGTATCCTGGATCCTGATCATGATGCTTCTCTACGCCCTTTTGAGCCTCGTCGCCGCCCGCTATTCCCTGTCTTTTTCCCAGCGCCTGGACAGCCGGACGCTGGAACGGGGGGACGGGGGCAAGCTCCATGTCACCCTCCAACTGAAAAGCCCCCTGCCCATCGGCCCTGTGCGCCTGCCGCTGGCCTTGCCCGAGGGCCAGGCCGTCGCCATGATGCAGGCGGGCTTTTTCAGGGAGGAGAGCGCCGCTTTCTCCCTGCGCTTCCCCCATGTGGGCATCTGGCCGGTGGGGGCTGGGAAGGTGATCCTGCAGGACTTTTTTGGCCTCCTGAAGCTGCAGGTGAAGGTGAAGGAACCCCTTCCCCGTGCCCTGGTGCTGCCCCGGCGCTTTGATGTGCTTCCCCTTGATTTCGCGCGCATGGACGACGGCCGGGCCCTCCCCGGCCGCTCGGGGGAGGATGTAACCTCCCCTGAGGACACCCGCAACTACCGCCTGGGCGACCCCTTCAAGCGCATCCACTGGAAGCTGTCCGCCCGCAGCCGGGAGCTGATCGTGCGCCGCTTTGAGATTCCCGAGCCGCCGGACACCCTGCTCCTGCTGGACTGCACGGCACCCCAGGGCGGGGAGGACAAGCCGGATGGCCGGGCCCGCCTGATCGATACCCTGGCGGAAACGGCGCTGTCCGTGGCCGCCATGCAGATGTCGGAGGGCCAGCCCGTGCGGGTTCCCCTGTATGGGGAGCGCCAGAGCGAGTTCCACGCCGACCGGCAGGGGGCCCTTGGGCTGCTCAAGGAGGAGCTGGCAAACCAGCCCTTTGGCGGCGGGGTACCCTTTGAAAGGGTGCTGAACCTGGAGCTGCGCCGCATGCGCCGCACCGGCGCCACCATCGTCATCACCACCCGGCTGGACGCCGCCGTGGCCGAGGGGGTCAAAAACATCCGCGCCTCCGGCCCCAACGTGCGCTTCTACCTGATTACGTTCACCATCAACGCCCCGGAATACAGCCCCTATATCGCCCTGCTGCAGCAGAACCTGGTGGAGGTGTGCTATGTCACGCCTGCGTGAGCTGCTCCGGGCCCAGCTGGGGCACTTCCTCCTGACGGCGCTCATCGCCTGGGCGCTCACCAGGCCTGTGCTGGCGCTGCTTGGCGCGATGCCGGAGGACACATGGGCCCTTCTGTGGGCCCTGGCCTGGGCGCTGGTGCTGGCCCTTATCTCCCTTCTTCAGCCGCCGGTGCAGCTTATGGCCGTGGCAGGGCTGCTTTCAGCCATCATCCTGCCCGCCTTTTTCTGGCCGGGTTCCCTTCCAGCCAGGGCCGTCAGCTTCATCTGGACGCTGGCCTCGGGGGCAGCGCCCCTGGAGGCCTTCCGCTGGTACCTGGACGCGCTGGTTCCCCTGCTGCTGCTGGTGCTGGCGCTCTACGCCCGCCTGCTGATGGACGGGGACCCGGCCTTTTCCCTGCCCCTGGTCACAGCGCCCCTCCTGATGTTCTGGTTCGCGGGCGCCCGGGAGGACCTGTCCCTCTATTTCCCGGCGGTGCTGTCCCTGCCGCTGCTCTACGCCCGCGGGCATCAGGCGGAGGCTTCCCATGCCCTCACAGTGCCGGAAAGCCGGCCCAGCAGGACCCGGGGCTTAAAAGCCCTGGTGCTGGCGCTGGTGCTGGCGCTGTTCGCCTCCTGGCTCACCCCCGGCGCCCGGCAGACGGAGCCACGGCTGGAACAGATGGCCGACCGGCTTCGCCAGGCCATTGAGGACTATTTCTTCTTCACCGATTCCAGGCGGATGTTCTCCCTTTCCTCCCAGGGCTACCAGCCCATGGGAGACCAGGGCCTGGGCGGCAGGCCCCTGATCCCGGACACGCCTGTCATGTCCGTGCGCGCCGCCGGAAAAACCTACCTAAGGGGCACCGCCCTGGACCTGTACAACGGCCGGGGCTGGTTTGACACCCTCTCCAACGAGCGCTACGGCTTCCAGTCCGCGCGCTTCGCGGGGCTGAAGGCCGCCCTGTTTGACGAAGGCCTGCCCAAAGGCGAGCGGGGGCAGGCGCTTGAAGTATCCGTGGAGATCCTGGACACCCTGCCCTCCACCCTCTTTGTGCCCCAGCGCTTGAGGGCCCTGGCCCCGGGGGAGGGGATGGTGCCCTATTTCAACGCGTCCTCAGAGCTGTTCATCACCCGGGACTTAAGGCAGGGGGACCGCTACACCGCCGGCTTTGAAACCTATGTGGCCGGCACCGCCTTTACCGACGGGCTGGCGGAGCGCTTCCTGGGCTTTGCTGATCCGGAATACGGGGAAATCCTTCAGGACTACACCAAGCTGCCGGAGCACCTGGAGCCGGGGGGGATTATCGACGCCCTGGCCCGGGAGGTGGCGGGCAATATCCAGGACCCCTACCAGCAGGGCCTGGCGCTGATGAACTACCTGAAGAGAAACTACCGCTACTCCCTGGATGTGCCGGACGCGCCGCCCACGCTGGACTTCGCTTCCCACTTCCTTTTTGATGTGCAGGCGGGATACTGCACCTATTTTGCCACCGCCATGACGGTGCTCGCCCGCTCCCTGGGCCTTCCCGCCCGGTATGTAGAGGGCTTTCTGGCCGATCCCCAGGGGGCGGAGTCCATCACCCTCACCGCCCGCAACGCCCACGCCTGGACGGAGATCTACATGGCCGGCCTGGGCTGGGTCACCTTTGACGCCACCGCCTCAGACGGTGACGGCGACAGCGATGGCAGCGGCCAGCCGCCGCCCCAAAGCCCTGACCCCAGCCCTGAGCCCAGCCCCTCTCCTTCCCCTGAGCCCACAGCGGGCCCGGAAGAGAGCCCCGGGGAAAGCCCCAGCCCCTCCCCGGCTCCCGGTGAGCCCGAGGCCACCACCACCCCCGCCCCCGGGGAAACCGCCCGGCAGGGCGGCGAAAAGGACGACAGGCCCCCCTTCCCCTGGTGGCTGCTGATCCTGCTGCTTTTGCTTGGCCTCTTCATCTGGCGCACGCGGGAAGAGGAGCCGGAGCGCCGCGCCGGGAAACAGAAGGACCCCGCCCTGGCCTTCGCCATCCTCTGGCAGGCGCTGCTTGCCGCCCGCCAGGCCCAGGGCAGGGGCATCCTTCCCCAGGAGACCGCCATCTCCTACGCCTTGAGGACAGCGCCGGATGACGCGGGGATCATCGCCCTGGCCCGCGCCCACAGCGCGCTGAAATACGGCAGAATCGCCCCCGACCGGGACACCCTCACCCTGGCCCGCATCCAGCACCGCGCCGCCTGGCAGCCCCTGAAACCCTGGCACAAGGCGCGCCTGGCGGCCGTCAGGGCAATCAAGCCCCTGGGGGGATACCTCAGGCAAGGGGCGAAGGAGTTTTGGCAGTACACCCGCCGGAAGGTGAAGCGGGGGTAAGGCCTGCGGCGTCCCCTTTGCCCTGAACCCGAACCGATAAAGGCAAAAGGGGCCCTTCTGCCTTTGGAACATGATTCCGCTTTGGCATAGCCTATGATGCCAATACGGCCATGTTTCAAGAAAAACAGCACAAGGGGGACGTCAGGCAATATAACGCCCCCGTTTACACGCCCCTTGCCGCGCCTTCACCGCGGGCGATTCCCAATCGCCCCCCGTATTATGGATCTGGCGTTGAAAGCCC
>JAAYJP010000115.1 GCA_012522875.1 Clostridiales bacterium
CCCGACTTTTTCGCCCACCCCCGCGGGGGTGGGCGAACCTGCCGGCTTCCGGACAGGCTCACCTCTATCCGCTGATTCCTTCCTACAACAACTTTACACTAACATGGGTATATTCAAGTATGTGGATGAATCCTTGCCCAGCATGCGTTGTATGGGCAGCCCCGGGCGAATGCGCCCGTAAACTGAAGGAAAGAGGAGATTGCCTTGAAGAAAATTTTAGCGCTTGCCCTCACCGCCCTGCTGGCGGTTGGCCTGTTCCCCACCCCGGCCATGGCCCAGGACACCTTGAACATCGTGCCGGTGAAGGAGTTCCGTTTCCCCTCGGAGGGCGGCGTGATGGATGTGTTTACGCTCCAGAACACCGGCTCTAATGATGTGATCGCCACCGTGGAGGTGTTTGACCAGGCCGCGCGGCACAATGTGCAGACCATGGACATCAACCTGCCAAGCGGCGGCGAGCCTGTGGCTGTGCAGGCTTATGTCTATAAACCCCTTACGCATCATGGCGAAGTCAACACCTACAGCTATACCATCAAAACCGCCGGCGGCTTTACCCGAAGGCTGTACTACGCGCAAAAACTGACCATCACAACGGACTCAAACGGCAACCAGATCCATGTGTATGACCAGATCACCAACTCCTACTACCCCCGCAACACCGTTTCTGCCTTTGGCCCCCATTTCAGGGATGTGACGCCTCAACTGACAGACCTCTGGTATATGTTCACCCCCATCGACCTGTCCATCCAGGGCCGGCAGACTTTTGTGCTGGTGGCCAGCAATATGTATGAGGTGGGTGAGGCCTATGTGGATGTGAACATGGACACGGTGACGGTGACTTACCGCATGTTCCATGAAGAGAAGCAGCACTTCACCACGGAGCGTTTAAGCGAGTTCATCACCTTCTACAATTCCTACAACGATGTTTCCATCGTGGAGCCTGAGGACATGCCCAGTCCCAGCAATTTCGCCTTTGGACAGCCCATCAGCATTCTGAACCATCTGGACGGGGACACCCATGTGCTGATGTTTATCCGTAACCGCATCACATACTATCGCTTCCCCGCGCCCAAGGATGAGTACATCCGTTTCTGGGAGAACAAGCCGGAGTACAAGACCCGCCGGGAGGCCATGCTCCAGATGATGGACCCCCTCATGACGGTTGCACCGGCGGCCAACTGATATTGGCCCAGCCGATCCCAGGCCCTGCCGGAAATCCGGCGGGGCCTTTTTGGCGACGTCATTTTCCAGACTGCGCTATCAAGATCCCTGGTTTGTTCCACAAAGCCCGCCGGCTGGTGTATCCGGCGCGTCACACAAAGGTGGCCAAGGTACCCAAGCCGCCTTGGCAATGCGTATGCCTGACACATGACTGAGCCCATTTCATCCTGTGTGTTGAGGCACGATACATAGGTAACATGAAAGGAGAGAAAAGCAGAGACTTTGGTAGAATAATTCTGCATGTAAAAACTGACAAAGGAGACTCTCTGCACGGATGACTCTAAATGCGACGCGCACTGGTGTCAACGAATGCTTGTGTACTGCCAGCACCACAGAGTAGAAGTGTCAAACATAGGCAACCCTTAGGCCATAGAGATGGGAACCTTTGTGCCAAGGGGGAGGTGGGGATTTTCGGGGCAAATACTACCTGACCTTGACACAGATCGCTCCGGCCTCTGCGCACAAACTGTGACCCATGTTTGATACCCCTGCTCTTTTATCCCACTGCAAGCAAGTTGAATAAATTGACATTGCCGGCCAAAATGCTATAATCCGTTTGTGGGTGATTCTGTGCCAACACAGCAAAAAACAGCCCAATACAAGAAAAGGAGATCCCTTGCTCGCTGCCGCTTTGTTCGTAATTTGGATGGTTTTCAATGGCAGGCTCACTTGGGAGCTTGTGGCTTTTGGCGCCGTTTTATCCGTGCTGCTCAGCTGGTTTGTCACCCGCTTTGTCGCCACCGGCTTCACCCCGAAGGTTCAGCTGTATGTCTTCCGGCGCCTTCCCAGCTATTTGCGCTACATCTGGCTGCTGATCAAAGAGATCACCCTGGCCAACCTGGCTGTGATGCGCCTGATTCTGACAGACCGGGACATCGTGGTGCCAAAGCTGGCCACCTTCAGGACGCCCCTTCACACCATGCCTGCCCGGGTGATGCTGGCTGACTGCGTCACCCTGACCCCCGGCACCATCACCGTGCACCTGCAGGGGGATAAATACCTGGTGCACTGCCTGGACGAGGCGTTTGAAGAGGGCCTGGTGAACAGCGCCTTTGAACAGCGCCTAATGGCCATGGAGAAGGACTGGCAGGAGGCGAGCCTGTGAGCGTTTGGGATGCCTACAGCACGCTGTATATCGCCGTCCTGTGTGTGCAGACGGTGCTGATCATCGCCTGCTTTATCCGCGCGGTGAAAGGCCCTTCCATCGCTGACCGCATTGTGGCCATCAACATGATCGGCATGCAGATCATCATCATGATCTGCGTGGTCGCGCTGATGCTGGGTCAGGGCTATCTGGCTGATGTGGCTTTGATTTACGCCATGATCAGCTTTCTGGCCGTGGTGGTGTTGTGCAAGGTGTACATGGGGGTCTACCTGGAGCGGCGGGCACAGCAGGAGGAGGCGCAGCGTCATGCTTGACTGGATTCGCTTTATTATCACCGCACTGTTTTTGCTAAGCGGCCTTTCCATGCTGATAACCGCTGTGATCGGCGTATATAAGTTCGACTATGTCTTGAACCGCATGCACGCTGCTGCCATGGGCGATACCCTGGGCCTGCTGTTTTGCCTGATTGGCCTGACGGTCAGCGCGCCGGATATATGGACTGCGCTAAAGCTGCTGCTGATCATCTGCCTGCTCTGGGTGGCAAGCCCGGTGGGCAGCCACCTGATCGCCCGGCTGGAGGTAACCACCAACCCGCACTGGCACCAGCTCACAGGCGCTGAAAAGGATGAGGATCAGGAGGTGGACGTGTGAACTTTGTCAACCTGGCCCTGCTGGGCATGCTGGTCGTATGCGCTCTTGCCGTCAGCTTCACCAAAAACCTGCTCACCTCGCTGATTGTCTACATGGCTTACAGCCTCATCATGGCGGTGATCTGGATGCTTCTGGAAAGCCCGGATCTGGCCATCACGGAAGCGGCGGTGGGGGCCGGCATCACATCGGTGCTGTTCTTTGTGACCCTTAAGAAAATACATGCGCTGCAAGGAGACAGGGATCATGAGCAAGCGCAGAAGTGACTGGCAAAATCGCCCGCAGGAGCGCTTTGTGCGCTGGATGCGGGAGGGGTACCTGGCGCTGGATGAGGCCATAGAGGATTCTGTCCTCCAGCCTGGCGAGGCGCCCCCAGAGGTGGACCCGGAGCTGGCCGCCCAGCACCAGGAGGCGGCCCTTCAGCACCGCCACGACCGGGACCTGGCCCTTGACCGGCTGGCCCAGTACGATCTGTACGCCTGGACCCTCACCAAAGGGCGGCGGCTTATCGGCCGGCTGCATGTGCTGCTGTCCCTGCTCCTGGGGGGGATGATCATTTTTTTCCTGCTGGGCACAGTGGCCCATATGCCCCGCTTTGGCGCGGCGGATGTGCCTGCCAACAACGAGGTCATCACCCGCTACATCGAGCAGGGGCTTGCGGAGACCGGCGCCACCAACATGGTGGCCGGGATGATCCTGGACTACCGCGCCTTTGACACCCTGGGGGAGTCCACGGTGCTGTTTATTGCCGCCTGCGCTGTGCTGATCCTGCTGCGCATTGACCTGGACGACAAGGGACAGCCCACCCAGCAACTGATCGCTGAAGAATCGGATGACCGGCACTATGAGCCCAAGAACGACCGCATCCTGCAGGGCACTGCCATCCTGCTCACCCCGATTCTGCTGCTCTTTGGCCTCTATGTCATTTTAAATGGCCACCTCTCACCCGGTGGCGGCTTTTCCGGCGGGGCGATCGTGTCCTCCGGGCTGATTCTCTACCTCAACGCCTTCGGCTTCAAAAAGGCGGGCCGGTTTTTCAGCTACAAAACCTTCCAGTGGGTCAGCTTCGGCGCGCTGGGCTTTTACGGCGTCGCCAAGGCCTATTCCTTCTATTGCGGCGCCAATGGCCTGGAAAGCCATATCCCCTTGGGGACGCCGGGCGCCATATTGTCAGGCGGCCTGATCATGCCGCTGAATATCGCCGTTGGCCTGGTGGTGGCCTGCACCATGTACATTTTCTACGCCCTGTTCCGCAAGGGCGGCCTGTGAGGAGGGGATAGCATGTTGCAAGCACTGTATGAAAACATCGAGCAGACCGTGGCTGTCATCCTCTTTGGCATTGGCTTTGTCATTTTGCTGCTTCAGCGTAACCTCATCCGCAAGATCATCGGACTTAACATCATGAGCACCGCTACCTACCTGTTTTTGGCCTCCATGGGCTATATCCACGGCCGCAAGGCCCCCATCGTGGTTGATGGTGTTACCCAGGCCATCCACTACATCAACCCGGTTCCCACTGGCCTTGTGCTGACAGGCATCGTGGTATCCGTCAGCTTTACCGGGATGATGCTGGCGCTGACCGTGCGCCTGTACCGGCGCTATCGCACCCTGGACATCGACCAGATCGCGCTGATGGCACGCCAGGAGGAAGTGGAATGAGCCTGGCGCACAATTTCCCGTTTTTCACCATTCTCCTGTGCCTGCTGGCAGGGGTGGTCACCTCGGTGCTCAAGCCCCGGGCGGCCAAATACCTGACGCTTCTGGTAAGCCTGGTGGTGCTGGGGCTCAGCGCCGCCACGCTGGTGCTGACACTGCGCCTTGAATCCTCCTATTCCTTCATGATGGGGCATTTCCCTGCGCCCTGGGGCAATGAGATCCGCATCGGCCGCCTGGAAGCCCTGATGGCCACCGGCTTTTCCGCGGTGCTGTTCATCACCCTGGTGGCGGGGCTTTACCACATGCCGATGTTTGTCAGCCAAAAGAAGTTCAGCCTCTACTGCATCATGGTGGACCTGGCGCTGGCATCCGTCCTGGTGATGCTCTATACCAACGACCTGTTCACCGCCTATGTCTTCATTGAAATCATCACCATCGCCTCCTGCGCTTTGGTGATTGTGCGCCAAAACGGCCACACCCTGGTGGCCGCCACCCGATACCTCATCATGAACCTGCTGGCCTCAGGCCTTGTCCTGCTGGGCATCGCCATGCTCTATGGCATCACCGGCCACCTGCTGATGGAGCCCTTGCAGGAGGCAGTGCGCGAGATCTATCAGACGGGCAACTACGCCCAGCCTCTCACCGTGGTGATCGCGCTGATCACCGTGGGGCTGGCCATCAAAAGCGCGCTGTTCCCCTTCCACGCCTGGGCACCTGACACCTACGCCTTTGGCCCTCCCATGTCCAGCGCCATTCTCTCCGGCATCATCAGCAAGGCCTATATCTTCCTGCTGATCAAGTTTTTCTACCGGGTCATCGGCTTTGACATCATCCGTCAGTCCCATATTGACGACTTTTTGTTCTATTGCGGCGTGGCGGGGATGATCATGGGCTCTGTGATGGCCATCAGCCAGCGGGACATCCGGCGCATGGTGGCCTATTCCTCCGTGGCGCAGATTGGCTATGTCTATATGGGCCTGGGCATGGCCAGCATGGCGGGGGTAGCGGCGGCGCTTTTTCAGATGCTGGCCCACGCGGCGGCCAAGTCCCTGCTGTTTTTGTCCACCCATGAGCTGGTCAGCGTTTCGGGCAACCACAAGCGTTTTCACAGCCTCCATGGCGCGGGCTACCGCAATGTGGCGGCTGGCATCGTGTTCACGGTCTCCGCCATGAGCATGGTGGGCATTCCCTTTACAGGCGGTTTTATCGCCAAGCTCTACCTGGCCAGCGCCGCCATCCCCCTGGGCGGGGGCATGCGGGTGCTGGTGCTGGTGGCTCTGGCCGTCAGCACCCTGCTCAACGCCGTGTACTTCCTGCACACCGTCGTGTCCATTTACAGGCGCCCGGCGGAGGATGTGCTCTACCCCCCTGCCCATCATATCCCCCGCTATGTGGTGGCAGCGCTGTTTGTTTCCATGTTGATGACTGTGTATCTGGGCATTGGCTCCGGGCCGATCATGCGGGTGATTGAGTCCGGCCTGAAGATGTTCGCCTAAGGAGGAACCCACTGTGGAAGGATTGATGCTGATACTCGCCATTTTGCTGCCGGTCGCGGCTGCCTTCATGACCCTGCTGATCCCCTGGGTGAACCAGACCCGGAAGAACCGCTGCCTGTTTGTGGGGGCCGCCCTGGTGCTGGAGTGCGTGGTGGTCACCCTGGTAGCCCTGGGCGGGGAGCGCACCGCGGTGCTGTTTTACATGACGGATCAATTGCCCATCGCTCTGCATTCCGACGGCACCTCCGTGGTCTTTTCCCTGGTGATGACCATCATGTGGACGATTTCCGGCTTCTTCTCCTTTAGCTACATGCGCCATGAGAAGAACGAGAAAAGCTACTACGCCTTCTACCTCCTGGTGCTGGGCACC
Source organism: Clostridiales bacterium (assembly GCA_012522875.1). Classification (GTDB taxonomy): domain Bacteria; phylum Bacillota; class Clostridia; order Christensenellales; family Aristaeellaceae; genus UBA6115. The sequence continues at coordinate 6,497 of JAAYJP010000115.1, forward strand.
CTGATGGGGCTGACGCTGTCCGGCACCATGGTCACCATGTACCTGTTCTTTGAGGCCATGACGCTGCTGTCGGTCCCCATGGTGCTGCACACCCGCAGCAAGGAGGCGATCGCTGCCGGCATCAAATACCTGATCTACTCCGTGGCGGGCGCCACCATGGGCCTGTTGGGCATCTTCATCCTCACCCCCAACCTGTCCTCGCCCTTTTTTGTGGCAGGCGGTTCCCTGTTGACTGAAGGCCTCAACATCTCCAGGGAGGCGCTGCTGGGCATCATCTTTGTCACCCTGGTGGGCTTTGGCACCAAGGCCGGCATGTTCCCCATGCACGGCTGGCTGCCCACCGCCCACCCCGTGGCCCCCGCCCCTGCCTCCGCCGTCTTGAGCGGCGTGATCACCAAGGCCGGAGTGCTGTGCATCATCCGGATGATCTTCTATGTGATCGGGCCAGACTTCATCCGTGGCACCTGGGTGCAGATGGCGCTTCTTGGCTGCGCCACGGTGACGGTGTTCATGGGCTCCATGCTGGCCCTGCGCGAAAAATTGCTGAAAAAGCGCCTGGCCTACTCCAGCGTCTCCCAGGTCAGCTATGTGCTCTGCGGCCTCTTCCTGCTCAACACCATGTCCTTTGACGGGGCGCTTTTGCAAATCGTATTCCATGCCCTCACCAAGGATGCCCTGTTCTTGTGCGTGGGCGCCATCATCTATGCCACCGGCATCACCCGGGTGGAGGAACTGCAGGGCCTGAGCAAGCGCATGCCCTGGACCATGAGCATGTTCACCATCTGCGCCATCTCCCTGGTGGGCATCCCCCCGCTGGGCGGCTTTATTTCCAAGTGGTACATCGCGGAGGGCGCGGTGGCCGCCACCCTGCCGGTGCAGGTGTTCAGCTGGCTGGTGCCCACAGTGCTTTTGGTCAGCGCCCTTCTGACCGCCGGCTATCTCCTGCCGCCCAGTATCACCGCGTTTTTTGACCTGCGCCAGGAGGAAGACCGGCAGGTGGCTGTGGTGCGCCTGAAACCAGACTGGCTGATGGTGGTGCCCATCCTCATCCTCACCCTGGCCATCGCCATCCTGGGCGTGTTCCCCGGCTTTATGATCGACGCCTTCAGCCAATTGGCCAACACGCTGTTCTAATCGTCGCAATGAAAGGAAGTCTATGATACTGGTCGCCGCCATCGCGCTGCCCCTGATTGCGGGCGCCCTGCTGCCAGCCTTGAGGCTCAAGCAGGGGGCGCGCCTTGCGTATATGCTGGGCGTGACGCTGGTGACATCCGCCCTGGTAGGCGTTTTGCTGTTCAGCCCGGAGGTGGAAAGGCTTGACCTGATCCGCTTCAACGAGTTTCTGGTGGTGTCCCTGCACCTTGACGGCATGGGCAAGGTGTTCGCGGCGCTGGCGGCCTTCCTGTGGCCCCTGGCCACCCTGTACGCCTCTGAGTATATGCAGCTTCACCGCAATCAGGAATCTTTCTTTGCCTTTTATACCATGAGCTATGGCATCACCCTGGGGGTGGCCATGAGCGCCAACCTGCTCACCCTGTACATCTTCTACGAGATGATGACGCTGTCCACCCTGCCCCTGGTGCTCCACGGCGGCAGCCCCCGCGCCATCTCAGCGGGGCTCAAGTACCTGTATTATTCCCTGGGCGGCGCGGCTTTCGCCTTCATGGGCATGGTGTATGTGCTGTACTTTGGCGGCACCACTGATTTCCAGTGGGGCGGGCTGTTCCAGCATATCGCCAGACCCCACACAGCGCAGCTGCAGCTGGGCTACCTGTTCTGCTTCCTGGGCTTTGGGGTGAAGGCAGCGGTGTTCCCGGTGCATGGCTGGCTGGTGCCCGCTTCGGTGGCCCCCACCCCGGTGACAGCCCTGCTGCACGCGGTGGCCGTGGTCAAGGCAGGCGTTTTCTCGGTGATGCGGGCCACCTACTTCAGCTTCGGCGTGTCCATCCTGGCGGGAAGCTATGCCCAGTATATCCCCCTGGCACTGGCGGCATTCACCATCGTCTACGGCTCCACCATGGCGCTGAAGGAAAAGCACCTCAAACGCAGGCTGGCCTATTCAACCATCGCCAACCTCAGCTATATCCTCTTTGGCGTCTTGCTGATGACCCCAGCGGGGCTCGCAGCGGGGCTGCTGCACATGGTGTTTCACGCGCTGATCAAAATCACGCTGTTCCTGGCCGCGGGCGCCTACATGGAGAAATGCCACTTGGAGAGCATCCAGGACCTCAGGGGCCTGGGCAAAAACATGCCGCTGACCAGCCTGGTGTTTGTGATTGGCGGCCTGGCGCTGACAGGCATTCCCCCGCTGCTGGGCTTTGTGAGCAAGTGGGCGCTGGCGTCCTCCGCCGTGGCCCAGGGGGGCCTTTTGCCCTACCTGGGGTTGGCAGCGCTGATCATCAGCGCCATCCTGACCGGTACTTATATGATGGTGCCTTCTTTCATGCTATATACCGGCAAACGGCCGCCAGGAGCGCCTGAGATCACGCCCATGGGCCTGCCTTTTCAGCTGACGCTGATTGTGCTGGGGCTTAGCCTCCTGGTGTTCAGCTTCTGGAACGGTCCCTTGATTGATTTTCTGACGCGCGCCGCGTCCGGCCTGGCATAAGGGGGGAGCACAGTGAAGAGCATTCCGGTTCTCATGATTGTGCTGCCGCTGCTGGCGGCAGGGCCCTGCTATGTGCTGGCCAGGCGCCGGCTGAGCCTGGGCTATCTGCTGACAGCGGGCATCGCCGCCCTGGTGACAGGGCTTGGCATCTTGCTGGCTGTCAGCGGCACGGTCCAAAGCCTGCGCTTCCCGCGCCTGCTGGGCCTGGGCCTGTCGCTGAAGGCGGACGGCTTCCGCGTGGTCTACGCGCTGGTGGCCGGCTTTATGTGGCTGATGACCTCGCTTTTCACCCCCCAGTACATGGGGCATGGTCACCGGCGGCCCCGCTATCTCATGTACACCCTTTTCACCCTGGGCGCCACCGTGGGGGTGTTCCTGTCTGATGATCTGATCACCACCTTCCTGTTTTTTGAGATCATGAGCTTCACCAGCTACTGCTGGGTGGCCCATGAGCAAACCCCGGGTGCCATGCGGGCCGGGCAGACCTATTTGGCCATCGCCATTCTGGGCGGCATGGCCATGCTGATGGGGCTGATGATGCTGCGCGGGCAGCTGGGCTCCCTGGCTTTTGACCAACTGGCAAGCCTGGGCGAAACCGCGGACAAGTCCGCTCTCTACCTGCCCGGCGCCCTGATCCTGGCAGGCTTTGGCGCCAAGGCGGGCATGTTTCCGCTGCATGTATGGCTGCCCAAAGCGCACCCAGTCGCCCCCGCTCCCGCCTCCGCCCTGCTCTCCGGCATCCTCACCAAGGTGGGCATCTTTGGCATCCTGGTGATTTCCACCCGGCTGTTTTTTGGCAACATCCCCTGGGGCAATTTGCTGCTGGGGCTGGGACTGATCAACATGTTCCTGGGGGCGCTGCTGGCGCTGTTCTCGGTGGATTTGAAGCGCACCCTGGCCTGCTCCTCCATGAGCCAGATTGGTTTTATTCTGGTGGGCATCGGCATGCAGGGGCTGCTGGGTGAGCATAACGCCCTGGCGACTCAGGGCACGGTGCTTCACATGCTCAACCACAGCCTGATTAAGCTATGCCTGTTTATGGCAGCGGGGGTGGTGTATGTCCACCTGCACCAGCTGAACCTGAACAAAATCCGCGGTTTTGGGCGCGGGCGCTACGGCCTGATGGCCTGCTTCCTGGCGGGCGTCGCCTCCATCAGCGGAATTCCGCTCTTCAGCGGCTATGCCTCAAAAACCCTGCTCCATGAGAGTATTGTGGAGTACATCGATCACCTGCAGCACCTGGGGCAAGGTGCCTTTTGGTACCAGGCAACGGAGTGGGTGTTCATCATCTCCGGAGGCATCACCTTCTGCTACATGCTGAAGCTGTTCATCGCCCTCTTTGTTGAAAAGAACAATGAACGGCAGGAAGAGTTTGACCGCATGGGTCCTTCCATGACGCCGCTTTCTGCTGTGGCGCTTGGGGGCTCTGCCTTGGTCATCTTCCTGATTGGCCTGTGGCCGGAGGGCGTGCTGGCGCCGCTGGCCAACCGCATGTTGCCCTTCCTCCATGCCCACGAGCCAGCCCACGCCGTGCATTTCCTGGCCCCCGTCAATGTAATCGGTGCCTTGAAGTCCCTGGCCATCGGCGCTTTGCTGTATGTCACGGTTGTGCGCCGATGGCTGATCCAGCGGGACGAGCAGAGCCAAGCCCTTTATGTCGACCGCTGGCCGGAAAAGCTGGACCTGGAAAACGCGGTGTACCGCCCGCTGGTAGACCTGCTGGTACTTCTGGGCTCCCTGCTTGCCCAGGTGCTCAACACAGACCTTGGAAGCAGGATCCACCGCCCTTTCGTTGACCTCGCCTCACGCCTGGGGGTATTATGCTGTCAGGGGCTTGACCTGCTGATGGACAGGGTGGTTTATCCGCTGCTTTTCAACCTGGCCACCTTCTTTGCCCGCGCTGTGGACTGGCTGGTGGAGGGCTCGGTGTTGTTGATGATGAACACCGTGTTCAGGCGTACTAAGGAAGGGACCCCGCTGGTTCCACCTGTGGGCAACCGTTTTACCTATAGCCTGGGCCGTGTCTTTGACGGCATTTTCTTAAGGGCTCGCCGGCTGTTTCGCAGAGACTCTCCCCACACCCCCAGGTTTATCTATGTGTTTTCCTCCGCATGGAATGGTATTCACGATGTGGGGCGGCGCCTGCAGCGCACCCTTTCCTTCAGCCTGATTCTGTTCGCGCTGGTGCTGGTGATGCTGCTCGCCTTTCTGATGACAAGATAATCAACTTCCAGCATGATTCAAGCCGCTCGGCGCGTTCTGTATTTGGGCGGAGAATAGAAGATGCTCCGCCTTACAACGGAGAAATATGGACACGGTGACGGTGACTTACTGCATGTTCCATGACGAGAAGCAGCATTTCACCACAGAACGCTAAAGCGAGTTCATCACCTTCTGCAATTCCTACAACGATGTTTCCATCGTGGAGCCTGAGGACATGCCCAATCCCAGCAATTTCGCCTTTGGACAGCCCATCAGCATCCTAAACCACCTGGGCGGGGATCCCAATGTGCTGATGTTTATCCGCAACGGCATTAAATTCTATCGCTTCCCCGCGCCCAAGGATGAATACATCCGTTTCCGGAAGAGCAAGCCGGAGTACAAGACCCGTCTTGAGGCGATGCTCCGGATGATGGACCCCATCGCGCCTGTTTCCATGGTCAGCAAGTAAAACGCCACCCTTACAGGAGTTGTGACAATAGTCCCGAATACTTCCCCCGGAAATCATGAAATTTCCGGCCGCATTTCATTTAATAAGGCACAATAATCGTTAAACAATCAAGGGAAACGGGATAAATCGGGGACAAGGGAAGCAGATCGTTTGGAGGGCTGAGTTGCGCAAGTGAGCGGCACAAAAATCAGATCAGCAGCACCAGGTACGCATGGTTTTGATCAGCCTGGATGTGATGGTGCCGGAACATCGCCTGGCTCGTGTCGCTGACCGCGCAGTTGCAAGCACGGACCTGGGCCTGCTGTTCGCGAGGTATCCGGGCAACGAAACAAGCGCATCCAATCTCGCTATGGTGCTGACGGTCATTATTGTGAACTAACGGGGACAAGACATATTCCAGCTGGCGCATCGCGAAGGCGTCACGCGAGGATGTCTGTTTCATGTGGCTGTCGGGAAGCACGCCACTGGATTTCATGACAATCAATCGCTATCGCAGTGCACGCCTGTGCGGTCTGATAGACTGAATATTAAGCAAAGTGCTCAGGCTGCTCGAGCAAGAGCGACACATCACGTTTGCCATCGGACTGGCAACATACCTCCTGATTGTTCGGCGCCTCCTGATGCGCACCTCAAGCGGCGGATAAAGGCGCTATGTCAATCGGCAGCCCGCCTGGACAGACCTGGAATACAGGTTATACAGGCCCCTTACAGGATTTCTGGCCGCAGCCGGAACGCCGGCTGCCAGGCTCCTGGAAGATGCCCTGGAATTCGTCCTCTTCCGCCTGGTGCTGCGCGCCTATTCCTTTGTGGCGGCGCTTTTTGGCGGCCGTGCGGGGAAGCACACCCGTCATCGGCTTAACCGGCTGGCAAATGACCCCGTCCAGTCCCCCCG
>JAAYJP010000116.1 GCA_012522875.1 Clostridiales bacterium
GCAGCGTTGACATCGCAAGCACGCCTGGGTATACTGCACCCGACAAGTGAATGAAGACGCGCGCCTGGCGCGGGGGATCCCGCGCCAGGGAACACGGATGAAAATTCCGGGCTAACCCAGTAACCGTGAAGCTGACAAACAGACAGCAGGCCACTGCGCAAGCGGGAAGGCGTCTGTGCGGAAGAAGCCAAGCCGGGAGACCGAGGCGCGCTGGAAGCTCCTGCGGTGGGGCGCGTCACGGCGCGTTTGCTTTCGGGCAGTTCCATGTGCGGAGCTGCCCGGATTTTCATTTGATCAGCTGGAGGAGGAACCCTATATGAGCAAACGCATACTGGCTCTCATCCTTGCGCTGTCGGCCCTGATTGCCCTTTTCGTCCCAGGACAGGCTGAAACCCTCACGGTGACTGACATGACGGGGAGGGAATTGACATTTGAAAAGCCAGTGGAGCGGATCATCGTGATGATGCCCGGAGACTGTGAGATTCTCTATGCCATCGGCGCGGGGGACCTGGTGGTGGGCCGGGGTGAATATTGCAGGTTTCCGGCTGAAGTACTTGAAATTGCGTCCGTAAAGTCCGGCCAGGAGACCAACCTGGAGCAGGTCATCGCGCTGAAACCTGATGTGGTGGTGATGACCAGAATGGCCCAGAGCCTGGAACACTCCCAGACCCTGGAGAAGGTTGGCATCCCGACCCTGGTGACCGATGCCCAGGATGTTGAAGGCGTTCATACGGCCATCGCCCTTCTGGGCCAGGTGACCGGAAAAGGTTCCCAGGCGGCCTGGCTGTCTGAGCATATGAGGTCTGTTTTCGCTGATATTTCTGCCAAGGTGGGCGGGCGCGCGGCCGGCAGCGTGTACTACGAGGCTTCCCCGCTTCAGTGGGGGCTGTGGGCATCAGGCTCGGCCACTTTCATGGATGAACTGGGCAAACTCGCCGGCCTGGCCAACATCTTCGATGAATCCCAGGGTTGGGTGGAGGTATCCGAAGAGCAGGTAATCAGCCGGAATCCTGATTACATCCTCACAACCACCATGTACACAGGCACCGGCCCAACGCCTGTGGAAGAAGTTATGTCCCGGGTTGGCTGGCATCGCATTACGGCAATCAGGGAAAACCAGGTACTCAATGTGGACGGTGATATCTTCACGGTGCCCGGCCCTAGGCTGATGGACGCGCTCAGTTTCCTGTACGGTTATCTTTACGATTCAAAAGCGGCAGCGGAATGATCAAGGGGGGAATCGCTTTGAAAGGCGCTTCCCCGATCGCATATGAACAAGCAAGCATCACAGGAAGGTTTAAGCCCTTACGCCTGGCTCCTGATGGGAGTGGGGGTGTTGGTGACGGCATTGGTCTGTATCAGCGTAGGCAGCGTCACATTGCCTCTTGGAACCACGTGGAAAACGCTGCTGGAGGCCATCCTGGGGCGGGTACCGCAGGAAGGCGTTGCGGCCCCTATCCTGCTGTCCGTACGCACCCCCCGGGTGGTCGCGGCGGGGCTGACAGGAGCAGCCCTTTCCCTGTGCGGCGCTGCCATGCAGGGCCTCTTGCGAAATCCTCTGGCCGATGGTTCCACCCTGGGCGTGTCCTCGGGCGCCTCGCTGGGGGCGGTGCTGGCCATGGCCCTGGGACTGCAGATACCGGGGCTGCCAAATGCCGGGCCTATGGTGATGGCCATTCTCTTCGCCTTTTTATCCTTGTTGCTGATACTTTTTTTGGCCTACGCTTTTGACCGCAGTTTTTCCACCCACACCATCATCCTGGTGGGCGTCATTTTCTCCATGTTCGCCGGCAGCCTCATCTCCCTTGTCATCGCCTTTTCCGGCGAAATGCTGCGTACCATCACCTTCTGGAGCATGGGTTCCCTGGCCGGGGCCAGCTACACCCAGGGGCTGTTGCTGCTCATCGCGCTGGCAGTTTTTGGCGGGTTGCTCCTGGTGCGCGGGGGTGAACTGAACGCCTTTGCCATCGGGGAGGAGAACGCGCACCACATCGGCATCAATGTGCGCCGGGTAAAGCTTGAGGCACTGGTGTGCGTGTCCGCCATGATTGGGGTTGGCGTATCCATCGGCGGCACCATCGGCTTTGTGGGGCTGATAGTCCCCCATATCGTCAGGCTCATCACCGGGCCCAATCACCGCAAGCTTCTGCCGGCAGCAACCTTGGCGGGGGCCGTTTTCCTGATGCTCTCCGACCTGCTGGCACGCACGGCGCTAAGCCCCGTGGAATTGCCCATCGGTGTGGTCACATCGCTTATTGGCGCTTCCACCTTTGTGGCCGTCATCTTCCGCCGCAGGAAGCGAAGGGCTGCATGATGCTTACCGCCAGCCATATCACGCTCAAATACGGGGAAAGAAAGGCAGTTTCCGATGTAAGTTTTTCCCTTCAGGAGGGGCAGTGGCTGATGGTCATCGGCCCGAATGGCGCTGGAAAATCCTCCCTCATTGCAGCGCTCTCAAACACCCGGCCATTTCAGGGCAAGGTGACAGTAAGAGGGCAGGACATCCGCATCCTGCCCCCAAGGCCAAGGGCACAAGCGGTGGGCGTTCTGGCCCAGCACCAGGCACTGCATTACGCCTTCACAGTGGAAGAGGTTGTGCGCCTGGGCCGATATGCCCACCGCAATGGATGGCTTGCGGCCCATGACCCCCAGGGGGAGGCGATGGTGGGCCAGGCCCTCCAGTGGACGGGTATGGCCGAATTGCGGGAACGCAGCGTGCTCACCCTCTCGGGAGGTGAACGCCAGCGGGTCTTTTTGGCTCAGGTGCTGGCGCAGGACCCAGCCATCCTGATGCTGGACGAACCGGCGGAGGCCCTCGACCTGAAGTATCAGAAGACGCTTTTTGAATTGACCGATGTATGGGCCGCACAGCCAGGAAAGGCGGTGATTTCCGTAGTGCATGACCTGTCTGTCGCCCGGCGATTTGGCAGCCACGCACTTCTGATGCGGGATGGGAAATGCCTGGCTCAAGGCACCAAAGCAGAAGTCCTGCAGCCAAAACACCTGAACAAGGCTTATGGCATGGATGTGGGCGCCTGGATGCGTACCCTGGCCCTGCCCTGGGCGGGGTACGAAAATGGACAAAACGGCAATAATCAGGTATAATTTGCCAAAACCAAGAGGGATGGGATGCCATGAAGTGCCAGTTTTGCAACTCAGAGGACAGCCGGGTAGTGGATTCAAGGCCAACGGACGACGGCACCAGCATTCGCCGGCGGCGGGAATGCATCGCCTGTGGCAAGCGCTTCACCACCTATGAAAAGGTGGAGACCATTCACCTTCTGGTTATCAAAAAAGATCAGACCCGGGAACTGTTTGACCGGGACAAGATCCGCGCCGGCATCATCCATGCCTGCCACAAGCGCCCTGTGGCCGCCCAGGACATCAATCGGATCGTGACCCAGGTGGAGCAATTTGCCTATAACAGTATGCAGCAGGAAATTACCACCAATCAGATCGGTGAAATGGTGATGGAGGCACTTCGCGAGCTGGACGAGGTGGCTTACATCCGCTTCGCTTCCGTCTATCGCCAATTCACCGATATCCCGACCTTTATGCATGAAATGAGCCGGCTGATGAAAGAAAACCGCGGGAAAGCCGATCCGGCGGAGTAATTTCGCACCAACGAATAAGGGGCTTCCATCTGAAAGACGGGAGCCCCTTTTGCTTGCCGGATTGGTTTACTGCAGGTTGCTGGTGGCCACAAACCCACGGGCGGGCTGGCCATCCAGGGTGACCTCCACATAGGTCCAGTGGTTGCCGTCCCCCGTATAAGCCAGGGCTACAACAGGCGTCCCGGCCGGGAGCCGCGCCATACGGCCGTCTGTGGGGCTGAGAATCGGATCATCGGTGAGGTTGCCCTCCCGCGCCATGGTCATGGGAGCGTTGCCCAGTGAAAGCGGGCCGACGGACTCTCCCGCAGGCACAGCCGATTTGTCAACATAGCCGATCCGGTAGAGATTGGAACCATAGCCATAGCCAATGAGGGCCCAGTCTCCGACATAGCCGTAGATACGCGCCTGGCCGCCAGCATAGCGTGCCTGGCCGTCAGCTGCACGGTAGTATTCTGTGCCGGGTCCGGAGTAAACATCAAAGTCCCCAGTCAGCGTCGCGGTGGCATGGGCGGGCAAAGGTTGCGGGCCAATCGGCGCCTCTGTAGGTTGCGCTGTCGGCTCAGGCGTCGGTTCAGGTGTTGGTTCAGGCGTTGGCTCAGGCGTCGGTTCCGGTGTCGGTTCCGGCGTCGGTTCCGCTGTTGGCTCCGGTGTCGGTTCCGGCGTCGGTTCCGGCGTCGGCTCCGGTGTCGGCTCCGGTGTCGGTTCCGCTGTCGGCTCAGGCGTCGGCTCCGCAGTCGGCTCCGCTGTCGGCTCCGGTGTCGGTTCCGCTGTCGGTTCCGGTGTCGGTTCCGCTGTCGGTTCCGCTGTCGGTTCCGCTGTCGGTTCCGCTGTCGGCTCAGGCGTCGGCTCCGGTGTCGGGGTGGGGGTAACAACTGGCGCAGCATAGGTAAAAGTCACCGAGGCAGGAGCAACGCTCCCGTCAGCACCCACCATGACCTCCACATCGCGCGGCCCCTGGAGGGTATACCCCGATGGGACCAGCGCGTCATTCGCGCTGATGACATTGGTGCCCTGAGTGACACGCAGGCTTTCCTCATAAAGCGTGCCGCCTGCCGTATCCGCATAACGCACGGGCAAGTCTGCTGTGGCTGGCGCCCGGAATGTAAAGGTGATAGCAGGCGGCGTGGCCGTACCGCTGGCACTTACAGTTACCTGCTGGGAACCGGCTCCCTGAAGGGTATAGCCGGCAGGGACATAGCCCGTGTTGGCCACCACCGTGTGGGTGCCCTGGGCCATATTGATCTGGTCGCTGTAAAGCGTATGCCCCTGGGTGTCCAGATAGTTGACCGGAACCATCACAGTGACCGGCGCGCGCCGGTAGACAAAAGTGATGGCGCCGGGGTCGGCGATGCCTGCAGAGGACACGGTGACATTCACTGTGCGCACGCTGGACAGGGTATAGCCTTCAGGCACCAGCGCGTCATTGGCGGACACCTGGGTGGTGCCCTGGTTTAAGGTCAGGTTCTCCCGCCGCAGCAGGTTGTTGTCGGTGTCCAGGTAATTGATGGTGATGACCGCTGTCACCGGAGGCTGTTCCTTATAATAGGTGAAGGTGACGGAGGCGGGGTTGGCCCTGCCATCAGGGCCCACAGTGACCGCTGCCTGTGTCTGCCCGGTGAGGTTGTAGCCCGCGGGAACGCGGCTGGTGTTGGGGCGGATGGTGGTGCGGCCCTCGGCCAGTGGCAGCACATCGGTATACAGCCGCTCCCCGGATGTGCTCATATAATAGACCGGCACATTGACAATTACCGGTGGCCGCCGGGTGGGCGTGGGCGTCACGTCAACAGGTGCCAAAACCACGTTGGGATCATAATAGAGTTTGTTCAGCGTTTTTGCCCCGGCGATACCATCCACGGTAAGGCCGTTATAACTCTGGAACCGCTCCACCGCCCGGCGTGTCTGCTGGCCAAAGATGCCATCCACATTGCCGGCCAGGTAACCCAGCTCCTTTAGGCGCACCTGCAACACCCGCACATTATCCCCCCGGTCACCCACATACAGGGTGGTCATCCGGGGCGTCGGAGTGGGTGCTGTTGTCGGGGCAGGCGTCAAAAATGGCGTGGGGCTTGCGGTTACGATGGGAGTGGGGGTCGCAATCTGGGTGGGCAGCGGGGTCAAGGCTGGCGTCTGGGCCACCCCTGTGGTGAGCAATACGGTCATGTAGACCAGCAGGGTTCTCAACAAATCCATCGTGTTCACTCCTTTTGCCAAGACTTGCGTCGATTATCCAACGGATGAAGGCTTGGCTTTCATGCATTTCCTTTCAGGGAGATGAAGCGCTCGAACTCGGGCAGGATGCCGATACCGTCCGGATAGTGGGCCGCAAACTGCGGCACAGCATGGCTCGGGAAGGAATTGCCCTCAATGAACTCCGGGCCTTCCGGCGTGATGGCCACATCCCAGGCGACAAAGCGCATCCGGGGTACAATCCGCATTGCCTCCAGGCAAGCCTGCCTGGCCTCCTCAAAGAAAGGAACAGCAAAACCGGTGATGGGCATTTCCGTCAGGGGATGGCGGGCAAACTCGCGGCCTTGTTTGTCCGCGGCCACCGTGTTGATGATCCCGGTCTCCAGGTCTACCCGGGCGGCCATACCGCCGCAGTCCACATTGTCCATCACCCGGCCGTTACCGATGCGCATAAAGGCGTATACAATCCCGCTGGCCTTGTCTCCAAGCATTGTGGCAATTCGCACGGTGTTTACGCTGCCGGGATAAATGGCGGCCATGTCCGGATGCTGAACCAGCGCTTCCTCCAGGATGCAATCTCCCTTGCAATGGAGGCGCTTCAGAAGCGCTTCCACATCCTGGCAGTCCTCCACCTCCAGCCGCTCCACTCCCACGCCGCTTGAACCGTCCAGGGGTTTTGCAAACAGGGCGTTTTTCCCTTCTATGAAGCCCTGAAGATCTTCCGCCCGGGTACCCGCATCCACCCGCAACCAGCCTCTTTTCACCCAGCGGGAAAAGGTGGCGTTGAACAGCGCCTTGTCATCAAAATAATGCCAGAAAGCCTTATCGTTCATCCGGCGGACAACCGCGTTGCTGATGCCCCGGGTGATGACGGTTTTGCGCTGGGCGGGCTTCAGCCGGTCCATCCGGGCAATCATATAATCCATATACCCGGCATTGTACCGGATGCCGCAGCACAGCAGGTCCATCAGCAAATATGGCGTCCACCGCCCCGTCTGTTTACGGATAGTCTTAAGGGTCACCCGAAAACGCTTCAGATCGATTTTTGCCAGACGGCGCACAAAAAATGCGATTCTGCTCATATCACACATTAAAGCGGAACAACGTCACATCGCCATCCTGCATCACATAATCCTTGCCGCAACTTTGCACCAGTCCCTTTTCGCGGCAGGCGGCCATGCTGCCCTGGGCCATGAGGGTAGGGTAAGGCACGATCTCAGCCCGGATAAAGCCCCGTTCAAAATCCGTGTGGATTTTCCCGGCGGCCTGGGGTGCCCTGGTGCCGCGGGTAATCGTCCAGGCACGGCACTCGTCCTCTCCTGCTGTCAGAAAGGAAATCAGCCCCAGGAGGCTGTAGCTTGCCTTGATCAGGCGGTCCAGGCCGCTTTCGCCAATGCCCAGTTCCTCAATGTACATCGCCTGCTCTTCTTTGGGCAGGCCCGCGATTTCCTCCTCGATCCGGGCGCTGATGATGACGCTTTGGGCATGCTCTTTTTCCGCCCGGGCAAGCGCTGTTTTAAGCAGAGGCAAATCCGGGGCAGGCTTGCCCAGTTCGTCCTCTGCCACATTGGCGGCGTATATCACAGGTTTGTCTGTTAGCAGGAACCAGCCTTTGGTGATCTCGTGTTCCTCCGGCGTCAACGGGCAGAGGCGCGCCGGCTGCCCCGACTCCAGGGTCGCCATCATTTTGTCCGCCGCGTCAGCCTCCTCCTGGTACTTTTTCTCCCCGTTCCTGAGCAGCTTCCTGGCTTTTTCACCCCGCTTCTGGACCGTTTCCATGTCGGCGAAGATCAATTCCAAGTTGAGCGTCTCCATATCTCTGCCCGGGTCAACAGAGCCCTCCACGTGGATGACATTGTCATCCTCAAAGCAGCGCACAACATGGATGATAGCATCCACCTCCCTGATATGGGAGAGGAAACGGTTGCCAAGCCCCTCGCCCCGGCTCGCGCCCCGCACCAGGCCCGCGATGTCCACAAATTCCACGGTCGCGTGGGTCACCTTTTTCGGCTTATACATCAGCGCCAGCCCGTCAACCCGCCCATCCGGTACTCCCACGACCCCGGTGTTGGGTTCAATGGTGCAAAAAGGGTAGTTGGCCGCCTGCGCTCCAGCTTGGGTAATGGCGTTAAACAGCGTGCTCTTGCCCACGTTGGGCAGTCCCACAATGCCAAGTTTCATTTCAAGTATCTCCTCTCAGTCAACGAGCCTATTATACTGTGCTATCAGGCCAGTGGCAATCAGCACGGATGCAAAAACCCCACCCCGCTTGTTACGGGATGGGGTTTTACAGTTCGCGGGCGTCAGGCCTGGATCTCACCGTGCAACCGGGGCAGGGCACGCTGCACATTTCCGCTTCTCAGGCATCGCGTGCACACATTCAGCCGCATGGGGCGGCCTTTCTTTACCACGCGGATGTTCTGCACATTGGGCGCCCAAGTGCGGTTGCTCTTGCGGTTGGAGTGGCTGATCTTATGGCCGCTCATCAATCCTTTTTCGCAAACTTCGCAAAATTTTCCCATCTCTTATCCCTCCCTGTGGGGTCAAATCCCCGCGGCCTGCCTGCCGCAGCAATTTGACAGCTTAAGTAATATAACACAGGCCCCGAATTTAGGCAAGGAAAAAAACGGAAATCATCTGCATTCTGTTTTGGCGGACAACTGCCCCGGGCACACCTTTTCTGTGTTAGAATGGAAACGAAACCATTCATCGAAAACAACGGGAGGGCAGGCTTTTGCTGGGAGCTATTATTGGCGACATCGTTGGATCTCGGTTTGAATTCCACAACCACCGGAGCAAGGATTTCGATTTTTTTGCTCCGGGCTGTTTTGTCACGGATGACAGCATCATGACCCTGGCCGTGGCTGAATCCCTCCTGTCCTGCCAAGGGGATTGGGACAAACTTGCCCGGGAGACCATCCGGCACATGCAGGCCCTCGGGCGCAAATACCCGAATTGCGGCTTTGGGGGCATGTTTTATCAATGGGTTTTCAGCCCTGATCCCAAGCCCTATAACAGTTTTGGCAATGGAGCTGCCATGCGGGTGTCTCCCTGCGGGTTTGTTGCCAGAACTGAGAAAGAGGCGAAGAGGCTCTCACGGGAAGTAACCGCGGTGACCCATAACCACCCCGAGGGACTAAAAGGCGCTGAGGCCACCACCATCGCGGTCTTCATGGCCCGGCAAGGCGCAACGATCAAGGAAATCCGCCAGCGCATGGTTCGGGATTACTATGAGCTGGACTTCACCCTGGACAGCATCAGGGCACACTACAGGTTCAATGAGTCTTGCCAAAGGACGGTGCCTCAGGCAATCGAGTCGTTCCTGGAATCAGTTTCCTTTGAGGACGCCATCAGGAATGCCATCAGCATCGGCGGCGATTCCGACACATTGGCCGCCATCACCGGCGCCATCTCCCAAGCTTACTACGGCATTCCGGATCCGCTTCGGGAAAAAGCGCTGAGTTTCCTTGATTCCAGGTTGCTTGATATTTTTTTTGCCTGCGAAAATACGGTG
Organism: Clostridiales bacterium; assembly: GCA_012522875.1. Classification (GTDB taxonomy): domain Bacteria; phylum Bacillota; class Clostridia; order Christensenellales; family Aristaeellaceae; genus UBA6115. The sequence goes on from JAAYJP010000116.1 coordinate 9,316, forward strand.
AATTGAGGAGATACCATGGGTAAAAACCGCTTGCACCTGTATACCGGCAATGGCAAGGGAAAAACAACCGCTGCCATGGGGCTGGCGCTCCGCATGCTGGGCCATGGCGAGAAAACGCTTATCACCCAGTTCATGAAGGATGGCACTTCCGGCGAAATCATGGCCCTGTCCACACTTCCCAATGTTAAAATATTTGAGGGAGCCCGTATGCAGGGTTTTATCTGGCGGATGGGGGAAACACAGCTTGAGAAAGCCCGCCTGGAGAACGCCGGGGCAATTACGCCCCTGATGGATGAGATCCGGGCATTTGAGCCCCGGCTTATCGTTTTGGATGAACTGGCCGTGGCAATAGCCGTACGCCTTGTCACAGAGGAGGCCGCCTGGCGCTTGATCGACACCGCCCTTGAGTACGGGGATACCGTGGTGACCGGGCGCTACGCTGGAGAAAAACTCGTCGCGCGCGCTGATTACATCAGCCGCATCGAGGCGGAAAAACATCCCTTTGAAGAAGGACAGCCAGCAAGGCGGGGCATTGAATTCTGATTATCTTTCCAAAAGTGTTACCGGCTGGCTCTGGGCTGTGAAGTTGAAGCCCGCAACCTGCGCGCTGACATGAAGCACGTATTCACCAGGCGCAGCGGACTCCCCTGAATGGGTCAGCCCACTCCAATACGCAACAGTGCCCTCCGGCACCAGATGAAGGGGCCGGGTGGGTTTACCCGCCAACAGGGTAGCGATGAAGTTCCCCGCCTCATCCCGGATAACAGCGGTGAGGGCTAAAGGGCCGTCATGGCGGATAAAAAAAGCAGCCTCTTCGCCCCTTACGGGCATGAAAGATGGGCTGGCGCTCACCATGAGGCGTGGGTCCTGGACATCGCTGCGCACCGCCAACACCGGCAAAGCCTGCGGAAAAGCACGGTCCTCCTCTACCGTAATAAGGAGCATCAGCAGATAACCCGACAGGGGCGCTCCCGATTCTGTCAGGCGCAGAGCAGCTTCTTTTCGCCCGGAGGCCACCAGCCCCGCGGCGTCCCCTGGCTGGGCAATGCTTTGGGGCAGGTCAAAACGCCAACTCCCCTCACGCTGGTAGACCAATTGATAAGCGACCCGGGCAGGCTGGTTCAAGGTGTAGGAAAACCGGATTTCCTCGTCTTCAGGGCCCAGCAGCGGGTTGTGAAGGCTCAAGCCGGTGATTACTCCCACTTTCCCTGCAGCCTGCCTGGCCTCATAAACAAAGAGGGGAAGCGGATCCCCCTCGGGATACAACTGGGGGCTGGAAGCGCCGTAATAGAGCCGCTGGTGACTGAGAAGTTCCTCAAGCGTCACCACACCGTCCCGGTTGGCATCTGCGGCAAAGTTTCCCTCAGCGCCCAATCCCTGAACCATGGCCTGGGCAAAATAGCTTCCGCCGCTGAGTACTCCCCGGGGATCGGTCCAAAGGATGCTGGGCTCCCGCGCACCCGCGCTGGTGAGCACCTTGAATTCATCCCCTGTAAACAAAGAGGCCACCGCCAACGTTTCATCCCCCTTGTGAATGGCGGCGCCGGAATAACAGGCATCGAGAATCAAGACCTTTATGCCTTTGATGTCTTTTAATCCTTCATAGATTGCCCGGATGTCAAGCGTTGCCTCATGCTCACCATCGCTTAGCAGCAGGGCAAAATTGAGCCGCCCTTCCTGGGGGGTCAGCAGGCCGTGGGAGCTAAAGTAAACCAGCGATATGTCCCCCTCCCGGGCGTCCCCCAGCGCTTCTTGTGCCAGGGCCGCGAAGCCGCCCGCATCCAGCGCCCGGTTGACTGCTGCCCGGATAGCTTGGTAGCCCCTGGCATCTTCCAAAAGCGCCCGGCGAAGCTTCACCACATTGTTGTAAGAAGAGGGGGTGGTCTCCGGCATCGTCACAAACCGGTCAGAGGAAATCAGCAGCGCCCGCAGGGCGGGGCCCTCTGCTCCGGTGCCGCCAACCGCTGGGAAAAGGGGCAACGCAGCCAGACAAAGGCTCAAAAACAGCAAAAGCCATCTGGCGCGCATTCCCCTCTCCTTTCGATGCTGTCCTATGGGGCCATCGTATCATCCAGGCAAAACAGCGTCAAGCAAGCCGGAGGAGTTCAGGGAAGCCAAGCTGAAAATTTAAAAAAACGCTTTACAACTTCAGAGATATATGCTAATTTTGGAGTGGACCAAGCCCAGGGATTCAGGTGTTCCGTCCGGTATTGCCCATCAGGTAACTGATGCGTGGCCCAGGAAACACTCATCGCATCGGTTTGGACAATACTTTAGGAGGGACATGATATCATGTACACCGACAAAACCCTGACCTGCCGTGAGTGCAGCGCTGAATTCGCTTTTACCGCTTCCGAGCAGGCGTTCTACGCCGAAAAGGGCTTCCAGAACGAACCCGGCCGCTGCCCCAGCTGCCGTGCCAACCGCCGTACCCAGAGCCGCGGCGAGCGCCAGATGTACTCCGTAATCTGTGACGAGTGCGGCGCCACCACCCAAGTGCCTTTCCAGCCCCGGGGCGATCGGCCTGTCTATTGCCACGACTGCTATAGCAAGCACAACACCAACCGTTACTGAGAATCAATATCTCAAAGAGCCTCCGGGCTCTTTTTTTATGCCAGAAAGCATCCATGGGCGCTTATACTTTGGGACAGGCCGGTTTTTCACTTGTACGCTTCGCCTATGTGAAACTGCCATGGGAGCCATTCGGCGCGAAGTGTCCAGTGAATGGGCAAACGCACCCGATGGGAGGATGATTTCTGACGGCTCAGCCGGGGGAAAGCCTCACCGGCAATCCCGTCGCTCCCTTTCCGGGATACGGTGCATACCAGGGGCGCGCGCCGCGAGTGCTCTCAACACACGAAACGTATGCGGCTTATGCGTGTACGGAAGGTTACCTGAGTATAACAATCTGGCGGGCTTGCCCCGGCCTGGCATGGCGTAGCATGAAGCCTGATGAAACCCGTCCCACGAAAGCGTTCTTTGATTATATCTGGCATAAAAACGCCCAATGGACTTTGCCTCAGGGACGCGGTTTCTGCGAAGGGCAGTGCCCCAAATAACGCCTATCAGGGTGCGATTGCCTACCGTGTAATCTCCGCCGCCGGCGCCTTGTGCTCCTGAAGCTGCCTCAATATCTCACCGCCCTCACGGGCCAGGTAGTTTATCACTTGCCGGGCAGCAAGGCCAGTGTAGTCCGCGGGGTTCATCAGGCCGTCAAGTTCCTGGCGGCTCAGGCCAAAGGCCGGGTCATCCGCCACCCGGCTTAAGAGGTCATTGGGCAGCCCCTCTTCCTTGACCCTTCGCCCTGCGGCCATGGCGTGACGTCGGAGGCGTTCGTGGAGTTCCTGGCGGTCACCACCCCGCATGACCGCACGCATCAGAATGTTCTCCGTGACCATGAATGGCAGCTCTTCCCTGAGGCGCTTTTCGATTATTTTGGGGTATACCACCAGGCCCCTGGCCACATTCAGGTACAGGCTCAAGAGGCCGTCTGTCGCCAGAAATCCCTCCGCCAGGGAAATGCGGCGGTTGGCGCTGTCGTCCAGGGTCCGCTCCAGCCACTGGCTGGCAGCGGTCTGATCAGCATTCATGGCATTGGTGATGATGAAGCGCGAGAGGGATGTCATGCGCTCCGCACGCATGGGATTGCGCTTGTAGGGCATGGCGGAGGAGCCCACCTGGGCAGCTTCAAAAGGCTCTTCAATTTCCTTCAGATGCGCAAGCAGCCTGATGTCGCCGGCAAACTTGGCTGCCGACTGCGCGATGCCTGAGAGCAGATGCAGAATCCTGCTGTCCCACTTTCGGGAGTAGGTCTGGGAGGAGAGCGCAACGGGCTTTTCAAAGCCCATCTTCTGGGCGGTCAGCAGGTCCAGGGCTTCCACCTTCTCCTGGTCCCCTTCAAATAACGCCAGGAAGGAGGCCTGGGTACCCGTGGTGCCTTTGCTCCCAAGGGGCCGCAGGTCATTGATCAGTGCGTCCAGCGCGCGCGCATCCTCCAAAAGGTCCTGAAGCCACAGCGCCGCACGCTTTCCCACAGTGGTGGGCTGGGCAGGTTGGAAATGGGTGAAACCCAGGGTGGGCAACTCTTTATAACGGTCCGCGAAGTTGGCCAGCGCCAGAGCTGTTTGGGCCAGCCTGCCACGGACCAGGCGCAGGGCATCCCTGAAAATCAGGAGATCGCCGTTGTCCGTCACATAGCAGCTGGTGGCCCCCAGGTGAATGATCGGCGCCGCCAGCGGACAGTCATCAGCGAAGGCCTTCACATGTGCCATCACATCATGGCGCAGCGCCATCTCATACCGATCAGCCGCATCCAGATCCACCGTATCCATGTGCGCGTGCAGTTGGGCCACCTGTTCCCGGCTCACAGGCAAGCCCAGCTCATGCTGGCTCTGAGCCAGAATCACCCAAAGCTGCCGCCATACGCGCGCACGGTGCCTGCGGGAAAACAAGCGCTGCATCTCAGCACTGGCATAGCGGGCTGAGAAAGGGCTTTCGTATCTCTCGCTGTTCTGCATGAATTACCTCCTGCCAATATGCAGATGATAGCACGCCATGCCGTCCGGAGCAATGCCGGGGCCTTGACGCCTGTGCCCCGCCCCTGTATAGTGAACACACAGGATACGGGGGTAGGGTGCTGATGAAATAAGACCATGTCTGCAGCTTTGGGCCGTAACAGCGGCCTGCTTCAGGCAGGTTTTTACATCCAGCGCTTTTTGCTGTGGCTATAAACCTGCCTGTCTTTGTACGGAGGTTTTATATGTCAGTCATACAGATACAGCGCCTGTCCTTCACCTATGATGGCGGGCTGGCGCCAGTGTTTGCCAATCTTGACCTGCAGTTGGATAGCATTTGGCGCCTGGGGCTGGTCGGGCGCAACGGCCGCGGTAAAACGACACTGCTGCGCCTGATGAAAGGCGAAATCACCGGGTCGGGACAGATTATCAGCACGGTGGGTTTTGATCTTTTTCCCTTTCCCATTGACATGGGCCGGGACGCACAATCCGCCCTCATCGACAGCCTCGCCCCCTATACCCGGTGGGAGAGGGAGATGGAGGAATGCCTGGCCCTGGCAACACCGGAGGCCCTTGGCCGCTATGGGGACATCCAGGCCCACTACCAGGCGGAGAACGGCTACGCCATCAGAAGCCTGCTGGCCCGGGAAGTAAGTCTTCTGGGAATGCACCCTGAAGAACTTGTGCGCACCTTTTCCTCCTTCAGCCCCGGGGAGCGGGTTCGGCTGATGATGGCGGCGCTGTTCCTTGGGGAAAACCACTTCCTGCTGATTGACGAGCCCACCAATCACCTGGACATGGCGGGCCGGGAGCGGATGGCCGCTTACCTGGCCGGCAAATCCGGCTTCCTGGTGGCCTCCCATGACCGCAGCTTCCTGGACCTGGCCTGCGACCACATCCTGGCCCTGGAAAAACAGGGTGCCCGCCTTGTTACGGGCAATTATTCCAGTTATCGGGAGAACAAGCGCCGCCAGGACGATTACGAGTTGGCAGAAAACGCCCGCATCCAAAAGGACATCCAACGCCTGCGCGCCTCCGCCCGGGAAAAGGCCGCCTGGAGCGACCGAATTGAGGCTGGCAAAATCGGTCACGGCGTGGGTGACCGGGGCTATGTGGGCGCCCAGTCCGCCCGGATGATGAAACGCTCCCTGGCCATCCGCGGCCGCATCGACAAACAGGTTCAGGAGCGGGAAACCCTGCTCAAAAACCTGGAATACACTGCCAGGCTGACCCTGCCCGCCCTGCATCATGAAAGCCCGGTACTGCTGCGACTGGAAAAAGCCGGGTATTCCTTTGGGGAGAGAACGCTGTTTGATTGCCTTGATCTAAACATTAAACCGGGCACCCGTCTGGCCATTGCCGGGCCCAACGGCGTCGGGAAGACCACGCTTCTGAGGATCCTCTCAGGCGATCTTGCCCCCACCCGGGGCAGCATCTGGCGTTCCCAGGGGCTCATCACCTCCCAATTGCCCCAAGCCGGCCAGCACCTCTCCGGCACACCCCGTGAGATCGCTATAGGCCGCGGCCTTGACCTGACGCGGTTTCTCATGCTTTTAAGGAAGTTCGACCTCCCCCAGGAGCATTTTGACCAGGACAGCGCGAACCTCTCACTGGGGCAGAAAAAGAAACTGCTGCTTGCCCTGAGCCTCTGTGAGCCCGCGCATCTTTACCTTTGGGATGAGCCCCTCAACGATATCGATCCGGAAAGCCGCGAGCAGATTGAGGAAATGCTCCTGAAAACGAACGCTGCCTTGGTGTTCATCGAACACGAGCGGGCTTTTGTGGAAAAAATCGCGGGAAAAATACTATCCCTTGAGCCCCCTTGCCATATTGCCACAAGATATGGTAGCATGGGCGCGTATTAGCAAAGGGGGAAAATGACCATGGCATGCGAATTTCAGGTTTTCGGCGGCGACGTGCCCCAGGAGGAACTCAATGCCTATCTGGTGCGGGCGAGGGAGACCTTTGGCCGGGAGCCCAACCGCATGGCGCTGCGCCTGGATGGTGACTTCGTGGACATCGATTACACCTTTGGCCAGCGCCCGTTTGAGCGCATCCGGCGTATCACAGGCTACCTGGTGGGCACGCTGGATCGCTTCAACAACGCCAAGCGCTCCGAAGAGCACGACCGGGTAAAGCACCGGGTGCAGGCCTCATAAGCTTGTGGTATACTCCTAAAGGCGCGGGGCACAAGCCCTCCGCCCGAAAGGAAGAGAGCATGAGCCATCAAACCCAGCCGGCGAAGCAAAGAAAGCTCCCGCCGGTTTTGTTTTTTTTGCGGGTTATCCAGGGAGGCCTGATCGGCGGCGGCGCCATCCTGCCGGGGGTATCCGGCGGCGTTCTGGCGGTTGTCTTTGGCATCTACCGGCCCATGATGGCCTTTTTCGCCCGGCCCTTCCGCACGCTCAAAGCCCAGTACCGCCTGTTTATCCCCATCATCATCGGCGTTGGGCTAGGCTTCTGGGGTTTCGCCAAACTGGTGGACTGGATGTTCAGCGGGGATTCCCCTTTGCCCATCAGCCTTTTTGTGGGGCTTATCCTGGGTACGGTGCCCATGCTCTACCGCAGCGCGCAAAAACCCAGGGACGGGATTTCCCTGACTGATAAGGAAAAACGGCACAACCGCACGGCCCTTGCCCTCAGTTTCGTTGGGCTGCTCATCTTCCTGATCCTCATCGCCTCCCTCACCCGCCTGTCCCTTGCCCCTACTGTATTCTGGAGTCTTGTTTCAGGCATTATCTGGGGTTTCAGCCTGGTGGTTCCCGGGCTTTCCTCCTCGTCTATCCTGCTGTTTATGGGCATCTATGACAAGATCATGTCCGGGGTGGGAGATTTGAACTTCCCGGTCATCCTCCCTCTGCTGTTGGGCATCGCCCTGGTGGCGGGCTTTTTCGCCCGCTTGGTGGACCGTCTCTTTGAGCGCCACTACGGCATCGCTTCAAATGCTGTGGTGGGACTTGTGTTGGCAAGTACGCTGATGATTATCCCCCGAACATATAGCGGCCTTGGCGAGGGGCTCCTGTGCCTGATGGTGGCAGCTGCGGGTTTTGTGGCCGCACATTTCCTGGGCGTCTGGGGTGAAAAGGTGAAACCAGCTGAGTAAACCCGGCAAAACAGGAACGGCAAGGGCCGCATCCGGCGCCTTGCCGTTTTTCTGATAGTCTCGAATTCCCTTAAGGCCTGAGGATCCTGGCAGCCTGGGGCGCTCTGAGCATGGAGGCCTCAAAGAGATTGGCGCCAAGAAGGGGCCTGAGGTAATTGGTAAAGGCTTCAGTCACGCCGTTTCCGGCCTTGTTGATGAAGCTGTCAGGCATGAGCTTGGTCTTCGCCGCAATCTCTTCCAGCCTGGTCAGCTTGTAGTCCACGGAATAGTACCCTGTGCGGTGGATGGTGATGGAACCGTCTATATTGTGCCAGATGGCAAACTGGGCGGCTTTCTCCCCCACCTCCCGGGCCTCCCGCTGGTCCACTTCGGACACGCAGCCCAGGAAAGAGCGCTGGAGGTAGCCAAAGGTATCGGAGCGTACCCGCTTGATGTTCAACTTCTCCTTGACTTGGCTGGACAGCAGTTCTCCCAGGGCTCCGGTTCCGGAGAGCTGGATGTTGCCGTGCGCGTCCCGTTCGCTGGTTCCCTGGTATTTGGCCAGGATGGCGTTGCCCTCGCTGTCCTGGATGCCCTCGGACACGGCAATCAGGCAGCGGCCGTATTTATCATACTGCGCCTTCACGTCCCCGAGGAACCGCTCCATATCAAATGGGCGCTCCGGCAGATAGATAAGATGCGGGCCATCGTCAGGATACTTGTGGGCCAGTGCGGACGCCGCAGTGAGAAATCCGGCATGGCGGCCCATGATCACGCCGATATGAACCCCCGGCAAGGCCCGGTTGTCCAGATCCAGGCCAGCGAAAGCCTGGGCCACGAATTTGGCGGCAGAAGGGTAGCCCGGGGTGTGGTCATTGACCATCAGGTCATTGTCAATGGTCTTTGGGATGTGGATAGCCCGGAAATCATATCCGCCCTTTTCTGCCTGCTGGTTGACGATCCGAACGGTGTCGGAGGAATCGTTTCCGCCGATATAGAAGAAATAACGCACGTCATGTGCCCGGAATACCTTGAAGATTTCCTCGCAGTATTTCTCATCCGGCTTGTCGCGGGTGGAGCCCAGGGCAGAAGAGGGGGTAACGGCCACCCGCTCCAAATTGTTGGTGGTTTCCTGGGTGAGGTCCAGGAAGTTTTCGTTGATGATACCGGAAACGCCATTCATGGCGCCATATACTTGTGTGATCTGGGAGAACTTGCGGCTTTCCAGCACCGCACCCACCAGGGACTGGTTGATTACCGCTGTTGGCCCGCCGCCCTGGGCGACAACCACTTTGCCTTTTAATTCCATGAAATTTTCCTCTCAATAATTGGATTTGTGCATAGAAACGCCCGCGCAGCCTTTACGCGGGCGGGTTGGCTGGCCTCAGGCCTTACCGTCGCATCCCAGGACATGGACGATCTTGTGCCGCACCATGTCCTTGAGCGCCGTCCGGGCTTCGCTCAGGTATTGCCGGGGATCGAAGTGATCCGGATGCTCGGCAAAGTGCTTGCGGATCAGTGCGGTGAACGCCAGGCGCAGGTCAGAGTCGATATTGATTTTGCATACCGCCATGGAGGCCGCCTGGCGCAGCATCTCCTCGGGCACACCCTTTGCGTCGCCCAGCTTGCCGCCAAACTGGTTGATCATCTTCACATACTCGGGCATCACAGAAGAAGCGCCATGAAGCACAATGGGAAAACCGGGAAGCCTGAGGCCCACCTCTTTCAGGATGTCAAAGCGCAACTTGGCCTCGCCCTTGAACTTATAAGCGCCGTGGCTGGTGCCAATGGCGATGGCAAGGGAGTCACAGCCGGTGCGCTTCACAAACTCCTCCACCTCCTCGGGGCGGGTGTAGGATGAATCCTCCTGAGAAACCTTAATGTCATCCTCAACCCCGGCCAGGCGGCCCAGTTCTGCCTCCACGGTGACGTTGCGGTCATGGGCGTATTCCACCACCTTGCGGGTGATGGTGATGTTTTCTTCAAACGGAAGGTGGGAGCCATCGATCATCACAGATGTAAAGCCGCCGTCGATGACGCTTTTGCAGGTCTCATAATCAGGGCCGTGATCCAGATGAACCACGATATTTAGCCCGCTGGTGGCTTCCGCCGCCTCAATCAGCTTCATCAGATAGGTATGGTTGGCGTACTTGCGGGCGCCGGCTGATACCTGGAGAATCAGGGGAGCGTTTTCCTCCTGGGCGCCTTCGACGATACCCTGGATGATCTCCATGTTGTTCACATTGAAAGCGCCAATGGCGTAGCCGCCCTCATACGCCTTTTTGAACATTTCGCGCGAATTGACTAAGGGCATAATGCCTCCTCTCTCTGTCCTTGATGGACAAAGCTTTTCTGTTGAGTATACACTTGCGCCCCCAGCCTGTCAAACCGATTCAGCCCCGCGGGGCATATCCGCCCCGGCTGCCGACTTGCAGTCAAAATTGACATCACAGCCCTTTCCGTCTATAATTCGCCTGCATATGTTCAGATGAAACGAGGTGCGCCATGTTCGGCAGAAGAAGCGATGGTTACCTGGTAAAGGGCATCGACCCCGTAGTGGCGTTGACGCCTTATATTATGCCCATGCGTAATGACGCCCAGGTGATGTTCAAGCTCCGCCTTCCCTATGAGCCACTGGCCCGCTATGTGGCCGAGAAGCGCCTGGAGGGGCACCAGATTACCTTCATGGAAATTATCCTGGCTGGCTATGTCAGAGCTGTCTCCCAGATGCCGGAGATCAACCGTTTTATCGCCAACAAGCGCTATTACAGCCGAAAAGAAATCACCGTCTCCTTTGCAGTGCTCCAGGATATGGCGGATGGCTCAGACAAGGAAAACATCGCCAAATGCAAGTTTGACCCAGCGGATACGATCTTTGATGTTGCCGGGCGCATCCAGGAAGCCATTGAGGAAACCCGCAAGGAACTGGCCACAAACAGCACCCTTAAAATCGCCACCATCCTTCAAAAACCTGTTTTCGCGGTGCCTATGGTACTGCTGGCCCGCTTTCTTGACCGCTATGGCCTGATGCCCAGATTCCTGGTGGAGGCCAGCCCTTTCCATACGGGTCTCTTCTTCAGCAATAACGCCTCAGTGGGCCTTCCTCCGGTTTACCACCATATCTACAACTTTGGCACCACATCGCTTTTTGTGGTAATCGGCAACATCGAGCGGGAACTGGGGTTGGACGGGGATGGCAAGGTCGTACGCAAGCGCATGCTGCCTGTTGGCGTCACCGCCGATGAACGGGTGTGTGCTGGCATCATTTACAGCCGTTTCCTCCAATATTTCCAGCGCTGCCTGGCTGATCCCGGTATGCTGGAAGAGCCCCCGGAGAAGGTTTTGTTTGATGAAGGGCACAGCTATCACCTTCCCCCGGCCAAAAGACTGCTGAAACGGTTTGGGAAAAAGCGAACAAGGGTTGAGTCTTGATTTGGCAGGCGGCGCGAAAGCGCCGCCTGCGTTATTGTAAACCTATCGTGGAAATATCCAGCGGGGATCTTTCTGCCATTGTTCCGTTCCCGCACCCTGCCCGGTGTGCCGGAAGGCCTTGAGCAGCAGGCTTTCCTTGCTGTACGCCGCCCGGAAAGGAAGTGGAAGGCATTTTGCCGCCGTAACTCCCCCCTCATCAACAATCATCGCTGGCATCCTGGGAAGCGTTATCACGCCTCTATTCTTTATCCTCTCCTGTTTCCACGCCTTCCGCCAAGCGCGGTTGGGTAGAGAGCAGAGACATAAACTCCTCGCCGGTGATGGTTTCCTTTTCAAATAGCACCTGGGCGATGCTGTGGAGCTCCCGCTGATTGTCATTCAGAAGTTTGTAAGCCCTGTTATATTGGCTGTTGACGATACCGACAGTCAGTTGGTCAATGCGGCCCTGGGTTTCGCTGGAGCAATTGCCCACCAGGTTTCCGCCCAGGTACTGGTCTGTCTCCTTTTCCAGTGCCACCATGCCGAACTCCTCCGCCATGCCAAACCGGGTGATCATGGCACGGGCCAATTTTGTGGCCTGCTCAATGTCATTGGCGGCGCCCGTAGTAACAGTGCCAAAGACCAGGGATTCCGCCGCCCTGCCCCCGGCAAAGATGGCGATTTTGTTCTCGATCTCCTCCTGGGTTCTAAGGAAACGCTCCTCCTCATCCACCTGCATGGTATAGCCCAGGGCACCGGAAGTTCGGGGAATAATGGTGATCTTGTGCACAGGCGCAGCACTTCCCACCAGGGCCGCCACGACGGCATGCCCCACCTCGTGGTAGGCTACGATCTTCTTCTCCCTGTCTGACAGCACCCGGTCCTTCTTCTGATAGCCGGCGATAACCACTTCGATGCTTTCCTCCAGGTCTTCCTGGGTGACAACCTTGCGCCCGCCGCGCACCGCGCGCAGCGCCGCCTCGTTGATCATGTTGGCCAAATCAGCCCCCGACACACCAGCCGCAGCCCGGGCGATGCGGGTCAGGTCCACACGGTTATCCAGCTTCACCTTCTTGGCATGTACCTTAAGGATGGCTACCCGCCCGCTTAAATCCGGCAGCTCAACAGGGATGCGCCGGTCAAAGCGGCCGGGCCGGGTAAGCGCCGCATCCAGGATTTCCGGCCGGTTGGTGGCCGCCAGAATCATCACGCCCTTGCGCCCGTCAAATCCGTCCATCTCCGAGAGCAGCTGGTTGAGGGTCTGCTCCCGTTCATCGTTGCCGCCAAAACCTGCGGGGCTGTCCCTCCGCTTTCCGATGGTGTCGATCTCGTCAATAAACACAATGCAGGGTGCTTTCTCATACGCCTGCTTGAACAGATCCCTCACCTTAGCGGCCCCCATGCCGACAAACATTTCCACAAACTCGCTGCCTGAGATGGAAAAGAAAGGCACCCCTGCCTCCCCTGCCACGGCCTTGGCCAGGAGCGTCTTACCCGTGCCGGGGGGGCCCACCAGCAGCACGCCCTTTGGCATGACAGCGCCTACCTCGGTATATTTTGCCGGGTTGTGCAAAAAATCGACGACCTCCTGCAGCGCCTCTTTGGCCTCCTCCTGCCCGGCCACATCCTTGAATGTGATACCTGTCTGGGATTCAATGTAGATCTTCGCATTGCTCTTGCCCAGCTGCATGGCGTTCATGCCCCCGGCTTTGCCCATCTGGCGGCTGAGAAGCCGGCCGATCAGCAAAAAGAATCCGATGGGGATGATCCAGCTCAACAGGAAACTGATCAGTGGAGAGGCCGGCTCCACGATGGGCTTGGTAAACGCGACACCGGCCTGGGTCAGGCGGGCAATCAGCTCCGGGTCGTCCATCACACCGGTTTTATAGTAGTTGGGCTCTGCCGCACGGTCTGAAAAGGTGATCTGGACTTCATCCTGGCTGACCTCGCCCACCTCACCCCTCTCCAGCATCTCAAGGAAGGCGCTGTAGCTTACCTCCTGTACCCGGGGCTGCATGAGGTTGGGAAAAAGATAGATGTTCAGCAGCATGATCACCAGCGCTGCGGCAATCCCAAAATACATCCAGTTCTTCTGGGGGGATTTAATTTCCTTCATATGGCTTCCTCCTTGGGGTTATCACTGAATCAGCGAGAGCTTGCGGTTGACATAGCGTAAGGTGACGCGCACTGCCCTGCTCCCCTGGATATCATACTCCAGGATGTAACTGCCGCTTTGCGCGCCCCCCACATAGACATAGCTGATCAGGCCGGTGTCCGGGTCATCGGAAGCCACCCTGTAGTGGGCGTAGCCCTCCGCCATATCATAATAGATGCCCCGGTCTCCCCGGGCATTGGGCAACTGGCCCATGGTACGGAATTTGCCGATGATATCGTCCAGGCTCTGGCCCACTGCGGCCTTGCGGGGCCCGCTATGGGAGGCTTGGTTGCTGGAAAAGTAATAGAGTACCAGGCCATTTTCTCCGGTAAAAAAGCGAGCCTCTCCCCAGGGGTAAGTGAACTTCGTGGCCTTGCCGCCCACATCCTCATCCGCGATCTCCGCCTGGCTGTCCGGCTGGCCCATTTTGGCCATGAAGGCCTCCGGTGTGGTGTCCAGCAATTTGAAGTCCGGGAACTGGTCGTCTGCACGGAAATACTTCTTGAAGGACGCTTTGATATCATACTGGATGTTCAGCTCATTGGAGATTTTTCCATGACGGTTGAGCGCGATCGCGCGCAGAAGCACTTTGCCGCCCGGCAGAAGGATGGGTTCGCCCGTGTATTCCGGGGAATCCGTAGTGGGACGGGTACCATCGATGGTGTAGAAGTAGCGCACCTCTTTGTCTTCATCGATGTTGCGCAGGGACACCCGGATGGGGCGTCCGTAGCTGCCCGAAGCCATGTTGGCGCGGGGAGCCAGGGGTGAGGGCAGGGTGATGGTGTAACGGATGGACATCTCATCGCTGATCAATGCGCTTGACACCGCCACGGCCCTGAAATTGTGGGTTCCCTCCTCCAGGGTGATGGGGCCGGTATATTTTGTACCCGCCTCCGGCAGCTCCTCTTCCCCGGTGGCATAATAGACTTCATATCCCTGGGGAGAGGAAAACGCCACCGTCCGGCTGTACATATACCGCCCTGAAGCCAGGGATGCTACCGGCGGCTGGGGTACCAGCTGCGAGCGTTGGTTGAAGAAGCTTTCATCCTCCGTCTTCTCAAACGCGGTTTGCATCAGATCGGTGGCGGGGAACAACTGGCCCTGATTTAAAAGCAGGTCGATGTGCAGGCGGTAGGCGGTCCTGTTCTTCTCATCCACCTCAGTATAGATGCGTTTATACACCTCCTCAGCTTCAGTATAGCGGGAGGCAGCCTCATAGCCCTCGGCTAAAAGCAACAGCTTTTCAGCAAGGTCCGGCCGTTCTGGCTGGGCAAGCAGCGCCTTTTGGTAACTCTCAATGGCGCGCGCTACATAGCCTTCATCCAGGTATTCGGTGCCCAGCGTCCAGTAGGCGTCAGCGCTGGCTTCCCGCCCCATCCTCGCCATGATGATTTGCCCCCCGGGGGTTAAGCGCAGATAGACAAAAGCCCCGGCCGCCAAGACCACCATAAGCGAGGCAACGGACACCGCCACCTTGGCCCAGTTCACCATACGCTCCTGGTAAGTGTGCTTGCGGGCCAACCGGCTTCGGCGCTTGCCCCGCTTGCGCCGGGCCCGCTTGCCCGCTTTCGCCCCACGGGTGGTGCGCCCGGCCCAACTCAAATCGATGCTGGGCGCGTCCTCCATGATCGCATCCAGGGTAACTTCGCCCTCCACCCCCATGTATTCCCCGCAACTGGGGCAAATGCGGGAGGCTGGATTTGACTCGTTTTTGCAGTATTTGCAGATCATCTGTGGCCTACTCCGTGTTCCTCAAAGCCTCATAGCCCGGGTCCTCCCCAAACTCGCGTTCAGGAGCCTCCCCGCCCAGGCTTTCTATGGCGCTGCGCAGTTCAATGTAATCCAGGTAGTCAATATTGGGGTCTTTCGCGCGGGCTATCAGCATGGGCAGCGCCCGTTCATCCCCCAGCCGCCCGAGGTATGCCGCCAGCGATGGCGTGCGGGAGGGCGCCAAGTCAAACAATTTGATGAGGGCCTCATATACCCCCTCAAGGCCTGGATAGCGGCTCAAAACTGACAACAGCGCTTCCTGGCCTGCATCCCCCGCCTGGGGAAGGGCTTCAAGCATCCCGGGCAGTGCCTGCTCCCCAGCTGCTTCAAGCGCCTCCAGGGCGCAGTCCGCAAGTTCATCCTTCAGCTCACGGGATATCTGCCAGGTGATGTAGATATCTGTGGGCGGCGGCAGCGCCATCTCACGCAGGAGATTCACCGCAGTCATCCTGGGCGCCAAAGGGGCTGAAGGATCCGCCATGAGGGTGATCAGCGCATCCCGCGCCCGATTTCCTTCCTGGATGATAGCATCAAGCAGCAATTCCGGCACCGGCACCTCCTCCAACTCATAGCGGGAAATCCATGCCACCAGGTCTTCCGGGCTCTGGCCGTCAAAGTAGTGTTCGGGCGCCTGGCCCGAAAGCCAGTCGGCGGGCGTTGTGACAAAACGATCATAAAGCTGGGGCATCAACTGCTCCACTTGGTTTACATCCGTAAAACTGTCTTGATTTTCCTCCAGGAAACCCCGCAGCCAGTGGGAAAACCGACGGTCAAAATCAATGGGCGTCATAAGATTCCTCGCTATCAGCCAGCATTTGCTTCACTTCCCCGGCGCTGAAGCCCCGCTGGGTGCGGCAAAAGTGGCAGGTGAGGCGCGTTTCCTCGCCGGTTTCCACAATTTTCTCCAATTCTTCCCGGCCAATGGCAGCCAGCGCCCGGCGCATCCTATCCCGGCTGCAGTCACATTTCAGCGTCAGCATTTCTTCCCCCAAAAACACCGGGTCCAGATCCACGAACCAACTCTCCGCCAGCCCTTTCAGGGAGCGGTCAAAAATCTCCCGGCTGATATTGGCGAAAAAGGGAATGCGCAGTTCCAATTGGCTGAGGGTTTGGTCGCTGCAGCCAGGCATGGCCTGAATGAGAATGCCGCCGGAGGATAGCACAGTGCCCGCCTCGTTTAAGCACCCCACTGCCACCAGGGAAGGTGTCTGCTCTGAGATGGTGAAATAGCTGGCCAGATCCTCTCCCAGTTCCCCGCTAACCAGGTCGCTCACAGAGGTATATGGGTCGCCCGCGGAGTAATCCTTCACCACAATCAGCTTGCCCTTGTTCCCAAGAAAGCGCCCCACGTCCTGCCGCCCATCAGGCGTCAGGGGGAGTTCCAACCGGGGATTTTGCACGGCTATCTTAAACTCCCCGTCCTTCACCCCGCAGTGCAGGCGCCCGCCGTGCCCATCCCCATCCACCGTGACGGACAGCCTGCCGCTTTCCTCCTTCAATAGCCCCCATAGCATGGCGCTGCCGGGAAGAAGCCTGCCCATCGCAGCGGCGGCTACATCACTGGCCTGGTGGATGTCTGCCGCCTGCTGCGCCATGCGCGTGCTTCGGATCAGGAAAGCGCGGGCCTGGCGGCCCATAAGCGTCAGGCGGAGCAGAGCATCCTTTTCGGGGAAAATGATATTATCTCTCATAAACATATCCTTACATGCGGTTTGGTGGCGGCAAAATGCAGCCGAATATCCTGCGGAGCCGGTTTGCTGAGTGTCATCCCACCAAAGCAACTGATGTTCTCAAAACCAGCTTCCGAAAGTCCCTGGATGACCTCTTCCTCCTCCCAGGCCCGTTGGACCTGGGTTTCCTCAATCATCCTCCAAGTCTCTTCCGGATGTTGCTGCCGAACAAAAATTGAGAGCTGCATGGACAACCTGTGGCTGCGGGGCTGCCAGGCATTTTGCCAGAGGTAGCAGATGTCTTCCTCCTTCAGGCCCAGCGTGCTGTTGCCCAGCACCTGGCTCAGTTTATGAAAAGAGGAGATATCAAAAGCGATGGCACCACCCGGAGCAAGCGTGTCATGGGCGCTTTGTAAAAAACGCCGCAAATCAGCCGGAGACAGGAGATAGTTCACCCCGTCACAGCCACAGACGACGGCTTCAACGGGCCTGTGGGCGGAGAGGGTTCGCATATCCTGGGCAATAAACGGCAGGGACAGCCCGGCGTCTTTGGCCTTCAGCGCCGCGCGGCTCAACATTTCAGGGGACCGGTCGCCCGGCAGAAGCCGATAATGCCGTGCCAGCGGAAGGGTGAGGCTGCCGGTGCCGCAGGCGGCCTCCAACACCCTGGCACCTTCAGGCACACCGC
Organism: Clostridiales bacterium; assembly: GCA_012522875.1. Taxonomy (GTDB): domain Bacteria; phylum Bacillota; class Clostridia; order Christensenellales; family Aristaeellaceae; genus UBA6115. Next base: position 26,606 of record JAAYJP010000116.1, read on the forward strand.
GGGCGGCAAGCAGGCCCCGGTAGTGTTCCGCCCACGCCGGGTAGTCCACCTCCCGCATCAGCCGGTCATAAACTGCCGAAAAATCCCCATACATGGCTACACCAGGCTGCCCGGTTTGTTTTGCGGGCCGGTGGGCGCGTCCGGTTCATCCTCCTCCCCTTCATCAATGTCCTCAACTTCTGCCAGCCCCCGGTTCACCTGTGCCCCTGGAATACGCACATTGATCAGCCTGTCAAACATGGCGTTGGACAGGGCTGCATAGACAAATCTGGCCAGGGCATTGCCGAACAACAGATAGTACCCGGCCAGCGCCATCACAGCGTACATCCAGTTGGGCGTGGCCAAGGATACGACGACCGCGGCGGCAACGGGGATAAGCATCACCAGGCGTGCCCCTGCAGTATGGGGCAGCCTGCCCATCGCCAGCAGAAGTGAATTGCGCAAAAGCGTTCTGAAGCTCATCTTATAGGTAACCATCATGGGATACATGTAGACAAGCGCCAGGCTCCAGATCACCCCCAGCCCTATCACCAGCATCTGGGGCACCACGAAAAAGGTGCTGTTTTCGGCCATCGCCCCATAAAACTGATAGCTCACCAGCACCACAAGGGGGACCACGCCCGTCATCAGCGATGCACCAAGCGCTTGCTTCCAGTTGCCCTTCACGGCATCCAGAAAATCACTCCACACAAAGGCATGCTCATCCCGAGCCCAATTGCGCACCACCAGGGCCATGCCGGCCTGGGCCGGCCCTGTGATGGCGATAGCGGGGATCAGGAGCAGGCTTCCGGTGAAGAGGATGCTGTAAACTTCCTGGGCGCTGTTACCGGAAAAAACCGGGCTCTGGGGATTGGCTGACGCCTCCGCCACAACTGCCAAATGCGTCAACAGGGCGCTTAAGGTGATGATCAATACATAGATCATCGGGACAAAGGCTAGGGCCGTGATCAGGTTCAGCCTGAAAAGGCCGGCCAGGCGAACCCGGAGCATTTCCCGGAACTGCTGCCAGCGGTTTTGGGGTAAATCCCCCCGGCGGTATTCCCCCTTGCCGGACTTGCCGTAATAGTAATTGTTAAGCAGTTTTCGAAACACGCTCATCCCTCCATACAAGTATGCATGATATTATAGCACAGTCGCAACCAAGGGGGCATGAAGCGGGTGTGAACAAAACGCGCAAAAAAGCGGCCTTGCCAAGCAAAGCCGCATGGGCAGGCGTTCTGTTTGCTTAGGAGCCCAGTTCGCCAAAGCGTGCCATAATGGCCAGCGCAGGATCCACCGGCACCGGAGCGCGCTTTACATCGGCCGGAATGACGATGTCCTTTTTGGCAACAAGCTTCTTCCCCTCAAACTGGGGCAACCATTTTTTCTCGGCTTCCAGCATCTCAGCCACCATATCACGGATTTCGGCCAGCGTGCATACCGAGGCGGTGAGGGGATCCAGCGCCACTGCGTGGACAATCTCCTCAGGGTCGCCTGAGTATCCAGCCTGGACAGCCAGGCGCTGTACATTGATGTTAGTCATGTTCAGGGCAGCCAGCTGGGGCGGCAGATCTCCTACAATGACGGGATGGAGCCCTGTAGCGTCAGCAAAGACCGGCCCTTCAGCACAGCAATCTTCAGGCAGGTTGGAAATCATGCCCCGGTTGAGGATATTGCCGTTGAACCGGAAGGGAACGCCGGTTTCCAGCGCTTCCAGGATGTATGAGCAGTACTCCACGCTGCGGGAAGGCAGCTCGATGGGTTCATGATCCAGCAGGCGCCCTGCATATTTGGTGGCCACAGCGCTGCTGAATTTGTAATAGGCCGCTGTCTCGCCCCCGAATCCAGGCTCATCGCAATACAAGTCCAGCGCTTTGCGGTTCTTCCGGAAATAAGGCAGGTATTCTGAGAGGTGCCCGGTTGACTCCGTGCAGAAGTATCCGAAGTTGCGCAGCACCTCTGCCCGCACTTTTTCGTTGATATAGTATTCGGGCTTCTCCATGGCTTCCTTGAATCTGGGATACAGGTCCTGCCCCTTGTGCTCGATTTTTAGGAACCAGCCCATATGGTTGATGCCGGCGCAGAGGAAATCGACTTCCTCCTTTTTTACATCGCAGTAACCGGCAATCAGGTCCAGGGTGGTCTGAACACCGTGGCACAGCCCCACATAGTTGACGCCTTCCTTGCCCAGGGCCCAGCCGACCATGGCCATGGGGTTGACATAATTGAGGATGAGCGCATCAGGGCAAAGCTCCCTGACATCATCGCAGATCTGCCGGATAACCGGAATTGCGCGCAATGCACGGAAAACGCCGCCTGCGTTCATAGAATCCCCGATACAGGTATCCACACCATACTTGAGCGGGATTTCCACATCATGCCTAAAGGCTTCATTCCCGCCGACCTGGAAGGACAGGATCACATAGTCCGCATCCCTCAAAGCATCCCGCTGGTCGGTGGTGATATACACCTGGGCTGGGTGGTTTTCTTTTTTTATCACTTTGTTGAGGAAGGCTTCCACCTGGCTGGTATTGCGTGTGCTTGGCGCCATAAGAGCGAACTGGGAGTCGCGCAGCGACGGTGTGTTCATGATATCAAGCACCAGCGTTTTGCAGAATACAATGCTCCCCGCGCCGATGATTGCGATTTTTCTCATTCTGGTCCCTCCGTTTGTTTTTCAGGCAAGCACCGCTGGAACAGACAAGGAAACAAGGCCAATCTGTTCCGGCGGTGCTTTGCTTAATGTTGACTACTCCTGGCCAATCTTGATGACAGCCTTCAGTTTGTTCTCCTTGCTTTCCTTCATGAACTTGATCCCTTCCTCCGCTTCCTCAAGCGAGAAAGTATGGGTCAGGATGGGGCTCAGGTCCACTTTTCCGGTGCCCATCGCGGCAAAGGTGCTATCCCAAACCAGGGGTGCCAACCAGGCGCATTTGATGGTGCGCTCAGCCTGGATAGCCTCCAGCATGGGCACCTGCAGCTTGTCCTCCGGGCCCGGCAGGCCGAAATAAACGATGGTGGAAGCAGGGCCGGTTACCAGAAGCGCGCCCTGCAGCGCCTCCATGTTGGAGGTTGCCACAATCGCGCGGGGCGCCAGGTGCCCTAACGCTTTCCTGACCGCCTCCGAAACATCCTCGGCGAAGTATCTGGACTTTAGGTCCGAGGTGTTGATCAACACATCCGCGCCTACTTTTTTCCCCACTTCCAGGGGATAGTCACGCCTGCCAATCAGCACGACACGGCCAGCACCGCTGGCTTTCGCCAACTGCACCATCATCAGGCCGATGGGCCCGGGGCCAAACACCACCACATCCTGGCCCAGATGGATGTCCAGGCGTTTGACGGCGTTTGAGGCACAGGCCAGGGGCTCGGTCATTGCCGCGTGCTCAAACTTGACGTTGTCGGGAATCTTGTAGACATGCGTATATTTGACTTTCACATACTCAGCGAAACCGCCGTTGACTGAAACACCGATCACCTCGCTGTTGGGGCAAACGTTGAACTCGCCGCGCATGCAGTATTCGCACGCATTGCACTGCTGAACCGGGTTGACCGCCACACGGTCTCCCGCCTTGAACAGCCCGGAAGCTGCGGGAATACCGCCAACTTCCACCACAACGCCGCTCATCTCATGGCCCAGGTACAGGGGACCTTTCCCGTCAGCGGTTCCCAGCGGGCTGTGGCCGTAGTAGTAGGATACATCGCTGCCGCAGATCGAGCAGGCCATCACCTTGATGAGCACCTCGTTGGAAGAAATCTGCGGGATATCATGCTCTTCCAGCTTCATCACCAGTGGCTCGTAGAAATTCTGTACTTTCATCTTGCCTTTCATGTCGCGCCTCCGTTATTTGCCGAACTTCCGGTTGAACTTGTCCACAAACCGGTAGCAGTCCTCCGCCACCGCCCAGGCATCCGGCCACTCGCACAGATCGATGGCCCACCAGTCTCCCTGGTAGCCCGCCTCGTGAAGAAGGGCTGGAATGACTTCATCAAAGTTGATGAACCCATCCCCAAAGGGGGCGTGGGTTGAGGTACCGGTATCGTTGAGGGTGCCATCACTGTCGATCACATGCACCAGGCCGATGCGGTCCTTGCACATACGGATAAATTCCATGATGCCGCCGCCAAGCTTCAGGCCGGGCTCCAGGTGCCGGTGCCCCATGGCGCAGTTGTAAGCATGGCAAGTGTCAAACAGCAGCGAAAAATTGGGCTCATCCACCGCGTCCACCAATTCAATCACATTTTTCGGTTCGTTGATCATGAAGCCGGGCTCAAACTCCCAGACCACATCAAAGCCCAGAGCAGCCGCTTCCTTTGCCATTTCCTTGAAGTGCCTGACGAAGAAAGCTTTCACCTCGCCATAGCTCATCCCGTCGGGCAAAATGGGCGGTGTACAGGTGTCAACGCGCATGATCTTGGTCAGCGCCAGTTCTTTTGCCAGCTTCAGCGCACGGGTGTACTCCGCCCGCCACTGGTCGGTCATTTTCAGCGAATCATACTTCCACATGTCCAGGGCATAGTCCGCTACTTCCATGCCGTGGTCTTTGAACAATTTGACCAGGGCTGCCTTCTTTTCAGCGGTATCCACCAGGTCGGGGTGAGCGCCATAGGGCGGGAAGCCTCCCAGGCTGATGCCATCATAGCCTATCTTCCTGGCGCCTTCCACCAGTTCGGGAAGGGGCTGGGGAATTGCCCAGGAACTCAGAGAAATCTTTTTCATAGGATCCATCCTTTCTTGTCTTTCGCAAACTCGCCTGGCCGCGAGTGTGACTCAGGTTTTGGGGTAGGGCCTTTTCATTGCCTCAACCTGCGGGATGCCGCAGTCCGGCCCGAAGTGCTTGAGGATGACCAGGGGCTCATAGCGGGAGCCGTTCACCACCTTGACGCC